>NZ_JBNTQO010000023.1:0-69757 GCF_050630465.1 Bacillus basilensis
TGCTTGGCAAGTAATATTGAACCAAGTGATCGGGATTTTAAAACATATACATTTCCAATTAAACAATTTCATGATTTGCTTGGCCTAAGTGGGTCAACGAAATATACTGAGTTAAGTAAAATTACAAAGGAATTAGTTTCTAAAGTAATGGAAATTAGGATAGGAGAAGAATTAATCCAAGTCTCTTGGATTTCTTCAGCAATTTATAATAGGAATAAAGGTACAATTGATTTGCGTTTTGATCCATTGTTAAAGCCATTCTTATTAGAATTAAGTAGTAAATTTACAAGTTATAGACTGGCCAATGTTATTAAATTAAATAGTACATATGCCATCCGTATTTATGAGTTATTAAAACAATACGAACATATAAAAGAGCGAACGATTAGTCTTGAAAATTTAAGATATTACTTAGATGCAATTGATGTATATCCTAATTATGCGAATTTTAAACAGCGTGTATTGAAACCTTCTCAAAAAGAATTAAATCAAAAAACTGATATATCTTTTGAATTTGAAGAGATAAAGTCTGGTAGGAAAGTACAAAAAATTAGATTTTTTATACATAGCCAAAAAAGAAAAGATACAGATTTAGCTCATTTTGAAAAAAAATTAGATGAATTTCAGCAGCCAAATACATTTGAACAGAAGATCAAACGATTTGAAGAGCAATGCAAAGAGAAAGTGTATCCAGCAGTATTAGAAAAATGGAAAAAATATGAGGAATTGGTTTTAGAAATTATTGATGATATCCGCTTCCGTGTAGATATAGATTCGCCAATGGGTTATGTAGAGTATATGCTAAGTTCTCGGTTAAAAGAAATATCCGATAATGAAATGTTAAAAAAAAATACTCAAAGCAGTTTGTTATTGGAAGTAGATAATATTATAGATTCAGTAATAGCGAAATACTCAAGATCTACAGGTGCTATAGCTACATTCTTAGTCAAAGATACCGCTATTCATGAATTAACAAAATTTTGTACATTAGAGGAAGCGGAAGAGTATTGGAAGGAAAAAGAAGAATTTGTTATGGATAGTATTTATGGATACATAAAAAAGAATAGAAAAAAAAGAAGATGACATACTTGTTTTGGGAAAAGTTTTAAAAGTAAGTTAAACATTTTTCTAAGTTCCATAGTGTATGTTACCTAGAATAAATAATAATAGAAACAATGAAGTATTGATTCAAAAATAAAATTTCATATAAACGATTTTATAATGGGCAAAACTACGAAATGTTTAGTAGCTATGGTGAACAGTAAGTTGATGAAGGATCAATTATAAATTTCAACTAAAGATATTAAAAGTTATAGTGTGTATCTATTCTTATATGCATAGTTGTTAATAAACAAAAGGAGCATTCAAACAGGATGCTTTTTTCTTTGTGGTATAGAAATTATCTAATAAAAGTAGAGTAGATAAGAAAAATAATACATCGGGGACATGACGAACACGACGTGTGACATTGGCTATTTCTAAATGATTTAAACAAAGGACATGCTTGTAAACAAATAAAATATAATGACATGAGAAGTATTTAAAATATTAGCTTGATAGGTATGAGGTAGTACCATCGCTCTTGCAACTAGTGGCAAAGTAGCATTTCTTATAGCAGAGATGCTACTTTGCTTCTTCATATTCCTTCATTATTTTATAAAACGTGTTTTTCCGTAGCTCTAACATTTCCATAAACATAACAGCTGTTACTTCTCCACTTTTCCATTTTGAATAAGTTTCTTCTATTATATATATTTGTTGTTTGCTTAGCGTCGAAAGGTTTACCCGAGGACGTCCTAAGTGTTTTCCTTGAGATTTGGCTACAGCAATACCTTCCGCTTGTCGCTGATGAATCTTTTTACGCTCTTGGTCTGCAACATAGGAAAGTAAAGATAAAAATTGATCTTCCATTAACTTTCCCATATCACCCATCTCACGGAATTTTCGGCTATCAAACAGAGTTTCGTTTTCTAAAACAACAATATTAGCTTGTAATTCTCTTGTTATGTATTTCCATTCCGAAATTACTTCATCATAATTACGCCCCATACGATCTAAGGCATCAATGTAAACAATATCATCTGCACTCAATATTTTTCGTAATAATTGATACTGAGGACGATCAAAATGTCGTCCACTTGCTTTATCGACAAAAATACGCCGAGCTTCCACTCCTCGTTCCATCATCTTATGTAATTGACGTTGTTCATTTTGATCTTTTGTACTTACACGTATATATCCATAAATATTTGCCACGTTTGATATTCTCCTTACATTTGTTACCACAATTATACCACTTTTGTTTATAAAGGTGTTTATTAAAAATAAACGTTTATAAATTAATTCCAATCACCTTTATAAACTTGATATTTCAATGTTTCATAGGTATGGTCCTGATGTTTATAAAGGTATACCTTTACAAACATCAATATTATATAGAAATGAAATTAAATAATTTTAGAATAGATTTACTTAAGAAGTTAAATCATGTAAATGAGCAAATTATATTGGGTGAACATAAATTATCGCTGAAATTTAGTATTGATAAAAAAAGCTTGAGTTTAACACTATGTGAAGCTTTACATTATTATAGAAAAGAACAGGAGGTTTAGAAATGAATAAAATAGTAAATTTTTGTTTGATGGCTGTACTATCCACATCAATTATCAGTGGTTGTAGTCAAGATCAAGATAATGAGAAAGTTCAGGGTAAAGATATTAAGAAGGCAGAGACACAAGAAAAAGTAGGAAAATATACAATGCCGGATGAAAAAAGCAAACATGAAGGTACATGGCTGCAATGGCCACATGAATACACATATGGACAAGATTATCAGAGAGAAGTAGAGCCGATTTGGATCGAAATGGCAAATGATTTAAGCGAAGGCGAAAAAGTTCACATTGTTGCATATGATCAAGAAGAAAAAGAAAGAATTAATAAGCTTCTAACTGATCAAGGGGTAAATATGGAAAAAATAGATTTCTTTATCTCACCTACTGATGATGTATGGGCTAGAGATAGCGGACCTATTTTTGTTTACGATCATGATAAGAATCTAAAGATATTAGATCCAGGATTTAACGGATGGGGGAAGAAGACTCCTTTTAAGAAGGATGCTCTTCTTCGTGTGAATCTCAGTAAACAGTTAGGAGTTGAAAGAATTGATTGGCATAAATTTGTACTTGAAGGCGGGGCAATTGAATTAGATGGTAATGGTACTTCTTTATTAACCAGAAGTGCTGTTACAAATAAAAACAGAAATCCTGATTTATCAGAATCTGAAATTGAAAAATATATTAGTGATCTTGGGGTAACAAATTTTATTTGGTTAGACGGAGTACCGAACTTAGAAATTACTGATTTTCATATTGATGGATTTGCTAAATTTCACGATAAATCTACCATTCTAACGATGGCAGAAGACGACTTGGCTGAATGGGGGTTGTCAGACAAAGATATTAATACATTGATGCATGCAAAAAATGCTTCAGGTGAGAAGTATAAGTATGTATATCTACCGCTAAGTAAAGATAAGGTTACATTAGAAAATGGGAAGCAACTTGATTATAAAGGTTCATATGTGAATTATTACATAGCGAACAAAGTTATATTGGTTCCTAACTATAATGATCCTAATGACAAAATAGCAAATGATATCATCCAAGAACTATATCCTGACCGTAAAGTGGTGGGTATTGATGTAAGGGAACTTTATAAAAATGGCGGTATGATACATTGCGTTACTCAACAACAACCGATCAATTTGAAATAATAAATTTACATTTTATTTTGCGAATATATTCTATTTATTTTCAACCACATTGATTATGTGGATGAAGAGTTTCTTTAGGTCCTATGAAGAGGTTCCTGACATTAAAATGCGTGTATATGGTAATGCATTTTGTAGAAAATAAAACCTGGGTTTCCTCACGTTAAGTAGGAAATCAAGGTTTTATTTTATTCTTACCGGTATAATTTTATAAACGAAAATTCTCTTAAAGAGAAACTGAATTTCTTTCTAATGATATTGTATGTACAAAATTATTTCATTTACTTTAATTAGGTAATAAAGTAAATGAAATAACTAAAAGGTTTATTATAAAAATATTGTCAAGAGTAAATTTACCGCTTAACCACGGCTTTATATTTTTTATATAAATATATAATATTTCTCCGTGCTATAATCCACTCATGAAATGTGCACGTTTCTAAAATATATAATCATAAGAGAATTGATTTGAGGAATAGTTGTAAGTAGCCAGCTATTTGCAGGTGGTAAGAACCCCATCTCAAAATTCAACAAAAGCAAAGAAATTAGGTGGGGGTCGGGCTACTCGTAAAAGTCCGATTGGTGAGGGCTAATAATCAGTGAGGGATGAAGCCTCTCACTGATTAAAGTTTCACTTTATCTTGATAATGATTTGTTTCAATCAGTTACTCAATAACTCTTAAAATAGTGAGGTAAACAATATGAATCAAATACACAATGGAATTATTTTTACTGCAATACCAAATAAATCGAATCAATATTATCGACCATTTTATGAAGATCTTATTTATTTTAATGAGAACCTAAATAAAAATAAAGCATTTACCGATCAACTTATATCTTTAACTGTGGAAGAACAAGACTTTGATACAAACTTTTTCGAGTATGATGACATTTGGTTGAGAGACGTTGCACCAGTTGTAACAAATCACCTCGTTAAATTTAAATATCAACCAGATTACTTACCTGAAAGCCAAAGTCGATATTTAAATCAACAATTCAATAAATGGCTGAAGAAAAATGACTTTGAATATATTACTTCCCCATTGATATTAGATGGCGGTAATCTCATTTGGAATAAAAAAGATACAATTATACTAACGGATCGTATACTTGACGATAATTATGATTGGACAGAAAAAGAAATTATAGAGCAACTGGAATGGGATTTAGATGTAAGTCGAGTTATTATCATTCCTTCTGAACCAGGAGATGTGCTTGCGCATGCAGACGGTATGATTAAGTTTATTGATGAACATACAATGTTTATCAGTGACTTTCTAGGAGATCGAGGATTTCGGTATAGTATTCAAGAGATTATTCGAGAGCAAATGCCTGAAGCGGAGTTTGTAGTTGTTCCTTCTTCATACACAGAAGAAGGGCAATATGATCAAGAGATAGCATCAGCCAAAGGTTTATATATAAATATGTTAGAAACAAGAGATGCTCTATATGTTCCTAGGTTTGGATTATCTAAAGATCAGGAAGTTTTACAATACATCAAAAAACATACTGATAAACATGCGATTCCAGTTCATGTAGGAGATATATCGACAATGGGAGGCGCAATTAATTGCTTAACATGGTATTGTCCCATTCATTTGTTACCTCAAAAATTTAAAAGAATGAAAAGTCGGGAGGATGAATTCTCCATTTCGGATTTTTTTAATTGAAAATGATGTCTGTTTGCAAACTCCCTGTAAAAAATATAATACCTTTCACGTTCATGCTTATTATGAGGGTGAAAGATATTATATGGGATTATAAAAGACGTAGTAAATAATGTTACTCAAGGAGTTTTTAAATGTATACAATTACTAAATTTTCTCGGATTTGTAAAATGAGTACTCGGATGTTGAGACATTACGACAAAGAGGGAATACTGAAACCAGCATATGTTAATCCCATAAATGGATATAGATATTATGAACAGAGTCAATTGGAAGTGGCATTACAAATCAAAAAACTAAGAGAGTACAAATTTCCTCTCTCGAAAATCAAAATAATTCTTCAGTCATCAGATCAACACTCACTTATCAAACATATGAAATCGCAAATTATAGAGTTATCTCATGAAGTGAGACAATATTTACAGGTTATTTCCGAAATGAGTGAGATGATAAATACGAACATAGATCTTATTTCAATCCAACGTAGATACTACGATATATTAATTGGAATGAGAAGTGAAATGACTGCCATAACGCAAAGATTACAAATCGATATTAATGATATGGATGAACATTTTGATTCCTTATATGAAAAAGTACAAGTGAATAATTTTCAAATAGTAGGTTCTCCATCCGTCATCTTCTATGATGAAGAGTATATTCCGAACAACAGTGATATTGAATTAAGAATTCCAATTATTTATGAGAACACTGGAAATGTATCACAGGAGTGGGAGATAAAAGAGCTAGCTCAGCATCAAATTGTTACTACTTTGCATCATGGGGGTTATGACGATATAGGTTACGGTTATATGGCACTAGAAGAATGGATTGAAAACAATGGATATTTAATAGATGCCCCGCCATGTGAAGTCTATTTAAAGGGGCCTGAATGCGATTGCCCAGTGGAGGATTATGTGACGCAAATTTGTTTTTCAGTTATTAAAAAGTAACACCAATACTAATTTGACTTTGACATCATGTTAACGTTTATTCTATTATCAAAAGCAGTTTATCTTAATACAAGGAGTTGACAGTTTTGTAAGGGGAAGTGGTTTAACACAAGGAGAAATAGATGAAAGGAATAGCTTATGAAATTGATGCAAGCGAATCTAAAACTCTTTAAAGATAAAATTATTAAGCCGTCCAACTATTTAATTGAGCATATCGGAAACAACCAATATCTATTGCATAGAGAAATTGCAGAATATGAAAAAGAAGCATTTAGAAAAGAAAAGTTATTTCAATATAAACGAAGAAGTTTTTTTCCAAACATTGAACAGTTTACGTCAGAAGAGCAAGCTAAAGCAGCTGTATACTCTTATTGGGAAGCAATTCACCAATTATATTAAAAACAGATTAAATCACAACTTGTTACTCACACAAAGAAACGAAAAAAAATTTTTTATTAAAGAGCTAAAAAAGAGAGCAGAATCAAATGCTCTCTTTTTATTTTTAAAATAAAAGAAGTATAAATCCGGACTTTATATAGCTAACAAGCTGTTATAAGCAATTACAGCTTTTATGTAATGTTGTTCTTGCGCAGATGCTCTGCGTATATTAAAAGTGTTTCGTCTATCTACTAATTATATAATTTTTATGATTAGTTTCTATAAAACCAAGAAGGAGAATGATAAATTGAAGACAAGAGAGCTTCTTACTACAGAACAAAGGGAATACTTTTATGGGGGTACGGAAACGATTCGGGAGATGAGGGGCAACTCTGGGATTTAATTACAAATATAAAATAGAACTTTATTGGGGTAGCGTCAGGAAAATGCGGATTTACAACGATAAGGAAATTCCAAATTAAAAAGCCCAACTTCTCTACAAATCAAAATAGAGAAATTGAGCTTTTCAGTTACTTCATTTATTTATTGAATTCATTAACTGGAAGAAGTATTCAGGTTTATGAGTCTTATTTAGGTTATACCATGAATGTAATGCATCTGGTGTAAATACATCTATTTTTTTCAGTACCTCCATTGCAAATTCCAGAGGAGCTATTCCTGATGCAGTAACTAAATTCGCATCAGATACCGCAGATCCCAACTCATAAAACTTTTCTCCTTTATAGTTAGGACATACCATTTTAGTATATTCTAAGTTATTACTTGTATGCTTTCTAGTATCCAAGTATCCCATATTCGCTAGGGCATCAGTTGCACCACAAATTGCAGCAACAATAGTGCCAAGCTTTAAAGCTTGGCCAATTCTTTCCAAGATAGGTTGATGCATTTCTTCACTCCAAGTAGTCCCTCCTGGTAAAATTAAAAGATCTTTACTCTCAAGAGTACATTCATCAAGGGAAATATCTGGTTTTATGCTCAGTCCTCCCATAGTAGTAATCATTTCTTTATTAGCTCCTACTGTAATTACTTTTAAAGGTGCTAAATCTTTTTTGAAATATCTTCCTGAGTTTAGTTCAGCAATTAAATATCCATATTCCCAGTCTGACATTGTATTAAATACATATAGAAAAGCTTTTTTTGTTTGCATCCAATAACACTCCAATCACAATTGATATGGATATTATAATATAACTTCCCTGACAGTTAACGTCAGGGAAGTTATCATACTTGATGAAATTTTATTAATTCAGACAGAACTTCAATAATTCTATTCTTAAGACTTATTGGCTCAATAACTTTAATAGATTTATTGTACGGTAAAAGTAAATAAGGTACATATTTATGTATCATATCTTGTTCAAGAAGAAAAACTGCTTGATTTGAAGTTCGTTCTTGTAAATAATGTCCTAAAAACCAATGTTGGCAAATATCAGCCAATACACTTTTATCCCCATTAATAACCAAAGAAATAATACTTTCCTTATCTTCTATAGTTGGAAGAAGACTTTTTATAAAAAAGTCACTTGCTGAAAAATTTTCTGGCCGGTTAAACTTATTTTCGGTTAGCATTAGACTTTCAATTCTATCTACTCTAAAACTACGGATATCATTCCTAAGATGACAAAATCCAATCACATACCACTTATTATTCCAATAGATAATTCTGTACGGATCGACCAATCTATAATTTAATTGATTTTCGCCACTTTTATGGTAAAGAATTTTTACTGAGTACCCGTCAGCTACGGCCTGCTCCAACTCATTCAAAAAAGGTTCCATAGAGAGTGAATTTAATCGACTTATTACTTCAAGACTAGTTAAATGTTGGTTTATCTTTGTTTCCTGCTCTTGATTTGAGTATTTACTTAGTTTTGAAATGGCCCTATTTAGTGCTTCACCTCCATAATATCCGGCTTCTTCTGCAAAAACAGCAGCGTGAAATAGTGAAGTTTGCTCCTCAAAATCAAAAAAAAGAGGAGCTTCAATAAAATTGTTTAATAAAGAGTATCCACCGTTATGTCCTGGTTCTGAAATTATAGGTACGCCACTTGTTGAAAGTGTATCAATATAACGATATACAGTCCTTATATTCATCTCTAACTTTTCTGAAATTTGTTTTGCAGTAATTTTTTCACCTGAACGAAGCATCCATAGAATTGCTAACATATTGTCAATTTTAGGCATATAATTCCACCTCTATATGAAACTTACTTTCTATTACATATTTCTGATTCTGGGTATAACTCATCAACTGTTCCTTTCCGATAGCTTTCTATATAATGAGGCTCTAGACACATTTGTAATTTCACAAATTTGATTTACAGTCATATCTCCCTCTTTATAAAGCTTTACTGCATAATTCATTCCTGCATGATTTTTATGGTACTTCTTTAACCGACCTTTAAACTTTCCTTCTTTCTTAGCCAATTCAATCCCTTCACGTTGCCGCATACGGATAAGATCACGTTCTAATTGGTTTACACCCGCCATAACCGTAATTAAGAATTGGCTGTAGGGATTATCTTCTGATAAATCTAGCCATGTATCTTTTAAGGATTTTAAATTTGCCTTTTTACTCCGTATGTTATCGATTAATTCAAATAAATCTTGTGTACTACGAGTAATCCGAGTTAAATCCGTAACATAAATGATGTCACCTTCTTGTATATCCTCTAACATTTTTTGAAGTTGCTTACGATCTTTTGTTGCTCCGGAAACTTTTTCTTCAAAAATAATATCCATTCCGATTTCGTTCAGTTGCTGAAATTGCCTTGAAGGATTCTGGCTAGTTGAACTGACACGTATATAACTGATTTTTCGCAAAATATCACCTCGTTTTTGATACAAGTCTTATGAGACGCTTTTAACTATGATTTTATCAGTCTCCTACACTTGTCTCAATAGAGTACACTCTATTGAAAAGGTAAATATGCAATTATGCATATTTATATTTTTTTATTTAAATACAAATGAAACCTAATATATAATTAAAAGGTTTTTATGAATTGATAAGGAGATGCGAGTATGAAGAAAATCATAGGACTTATATTATCATTATTTTAATTATTTTCTACCTATGCACCAACGTTTACAGAGTAAGTCGAAGTTTTAAATCAAATAGGCCTCGTCAAAGAGAAAGGAGATTGGCATTATTATGGATCTCGTCAACATAATGCGAATTTTACATTAAGGGATTTTCAAGTTAAAAAACTTGGTTTTACTGTATATTAAGAAGGTTCCATAAACGGGATACTACATTTAAAAAATGAAACATCTTATGAATTAATTATTGTTTAGACAGAATGACTTAGGTTGTCCTTATACGAAATATCAGTATGAATAGAAATTTAATAATTATATAAAACGCCGTAAATGAAGGATAAAATAAGTGCTGATTTTGCAATTATATTTTTAAAAATTGAATAGGAGATCTATTATGAATACAATTAAGAAATTATTTTTAAGTTCTGTGATATGTATTTTATTATTCAGTACAGTAGGAACAGTGTATGCAGAACAAAATAATCAAGGAAATTCATCATCATTTATTGACGTTCCTAAAACCCACTGGGCGTATAAAGAAATGATGTATATGGCGGAGAATAAGATTATAACAGGATACGGAAATGGGTATTTCGGTGCAGCGGATCCTATTACTCGCGAACATCTCGCTGCTTTCTTGTATCGATATTTAAAACCGCAAGATAGTACAAATAATCCATTTGTTGATATTGGTGACAGCAATTTCAAAAAGGAAATTTTGGCACTAACAGCACGCGGTATTTTCAGTGTAAACGCTGAGAAAAAATTTAATCCGAAAAATAATATGACACGTGCTGAAATGGCAACTGTGCTTGTCAAAACATTTGACTTAAAACCACAAGGGAATGTTGAATTTACGGATATGAAAGGTCACTGGGCCAACGAATATGTCAAAATATTAGCTGGTAACAACATAACAAGTGGTACAGGTGACGGCTATTTTAATCCAAATGGCATTGTTACTAGAGAGCAATTTTCTATGTTTTTATATAGGACAATTATGGCAACATCAAGTATAAAAAATAATAACGCGGTTGGCTGGGTTGTAGATGGAGAAAAGAAATACTATTATGACAAACCAGGCGTGAAACATACTGGATTGTTGCGTTCAGGGGATGATACATATCTCTTCGATAAAAATGGTAATCTAGCCTCGGGATGGAATACTGTAGACGGAAAAGACTACTATTTTGATAAGGGAAGTGGGGCCGCGCAAAAAGGGTGGTTCTCTCAAACTACCCATTGGTATTACGCAGACGATAACGGTGTTATTCAAAAAGGCGACGTAACCTATAAGGGAAAACAATTCCAATTTGATAGAACAGGTAAAATGGTAAAAGGGTGGATAACGATCAAATCCCTCGATCAAAATATCTACAAATCAAGAACAGTTGCAAGAGGATTTGACCCTATAAAAGTTAGAGACGATGAAATTCTTGAAGTAGTAGGGGAAGACGGTCCTCTATGGTTTAAGGTGAACTACAATGGACAAACATACGTTGTGCAAAAATTATTTGCAGTTGTATTTGATCAATCTTTATCCAATAAAATAGATGCAATTCGTCAAGATATTGACGATTTAAAAACTTCTGCTGAGTTGATAAAGAAATATTCGGAACGCTTTAAAAAAGCAAAAGAAACTAAAAATGATGATGCAGTTATAGTTGAATCAAGTGAACTTGCACAAAGTGTCTCTCAATTTCTAACGACACTAAAAAAATCTAAATTGCAGAATACTGTAGATAAGATTTATGAAAAAGAAGCTGATCCAGCTGTAAGAGAAAAATACAATTCTACTATCGCAACTTTAGAGATGATGAATGAGGATTTTGGGAAAATCCATAAATTAATGTTACTAAAAGATAGCATTATGGTTTTAGATAAGGCAAATCAGGATTCAGGTAATATTATTCAACAAATTCAAGAAGGGAAATATTTGGTACAGCAGGATAAAGTTAGCCTTCAAAACTATGTTAATAGTATGGTGGGTTATAAGGATAGTATGAATTCGTATAAAAAGCAATTAATTGAGTGGTCTGTTGATACTACAGAGGCACTTGTAGATGGCTATTCCATGTGGCTCGACGTAGGCTATCTTTACTTTTTTACTATAAATGATCAAATTATAACTCCAACAGAAAAATGGGTTGGTACATTACCAAAAGGTGAAATAGAAAAATTTGCAGATGGTGTCCGGGACTACGGACAACAACTTACTGCTATGCAGGAAGGATTTAAAAGTAGACTACCTGAATATAAACAAATGGCTAATGATTTACGCGTGGTAAATCAAAGTTTTATAAAATTTGGTGATTCTATACAAAAAGCTGGGGCATCACTTCATAAACAAGCCGTAATGGCTGATGGACTAATTAATAGTGTCTCAACGCATGTTGCAGAAGCCCAACAAGCATTTCCAACAATACATACAGATATTATGTCTGGTTTAGATGCTGCTAATAATATGATGGATTCTGCTAATAAGATTTCAGGCTACAAAATAGATACGTCTAATGTTGTTAAAAATGTTGGTAACATGGATGGGTTAACAACCCGCCTTAAAGATTTTGGTGTACCACCTGAAAAAATGAAAGAATATCTGGAAGAACAAAAGCGTACGAATGAATTAGGATCTATGGCGCTTGATTTTATTCCAGTTGTTGGACAAATTAAACAAGGTTTACAAATTTATAATGGAAGGGAATTTTTCACAGAGAGAAAATATGATCCGAATGATTATGTATGGGGAACTGTTTCTACAGTTGTAGGTGGCACTCCTAAAGTTATTGGTCGAGTATTTGGTAAATATGGAGAGTTAGAACAAAAAGCGAAGGATTTAGGAAAAGTATCAAAGGTAACGGAAGAGATTGGATGGAGTATGCCAAGAGGTGGCGGCGTCATTGATGGGCGTAAGTACTCTGAACATGCACTTGAAAGAATGGCACCTGATACAGTTCAAGTTCGAGCGGAGCTTACAAAACGAGCACGTGAGCGAGCAGAAAGAAAAGGGTATACATTCGGGTCAGATAAATACATGGAAGAATTAAAAAAAGTTGATCCTCGGGGAATGACTCCAAATGTAGTTGAAGATATTATAAAAACGGGCACTCGCAAACCAGGAGACTATCCTGGTACTTGGAAATACGTTAGAGACGAAGGCTATGTAGTTATAAATGATAAAGGTGATGTTATCACAGTTGTTCCCGCAAAGAAAAAAGAATAGAATGAATAGCATAGTAAGTAATCTATGACAAAAAGGTTGAGGAATATTGGATATTAAACATGATAAGTATGAGTTATTAGAAATATTTGAAAGTGATCCGGAAGATTACTATATTCCAGGTGCGGGTGCGTATCGATATAGTAAAATTGATACACTTGGATTTGAACTGGTTATGAATATGTTCTATTATGATGCAACAGTTGAATTGATAATGCTATACGAAGACAAACGTATCATAGAAACCAAGATGGAATCGGTGAAAGAGATATATACTCGTAATGATTCACTATACATTCTAGGTACAGAAGAAAAGAAAAAGATCAAAGTAAAATTCAAACCATATTTTACAATTACAATAAATGAGTTTTAAAAACATTTCAAGATGCACAAAATGAAATGCCCGGTAAGTTCTATATTTTTGTAAAATAATTTAAAGAGCCTTAGGTAAACATAAAAACCGTGGAAATATTAATTTCTACGGTTTTTATTGTATCAATTAGATTTTCTTTCATAATGGCCCCTCCATACCTCGAATCGTTTCCGTACCCCTCTAAGGTTTACCCTGATGGAAACATAGATGTGCAAAAAGAACAAAAAATGGTTGAATCACATGGTAATCTGATTTTGCAGTTCCCTATACATTGGTTTAATTGTCCGCCTCTTCTTAAAAAATGGCTTGACGATGTTTTAACTTATGGATGGGCTTATGGTTCAAATGGAGGAGATAAATTAAAGAATCGTAAAGTTTCTTTAGGTGTAACTGCAGGAATCAAAAAAGAAGATTATAGTGAAAATGGAAGATATCAGTATACACTTGAACAAATATTAGTTCCATTTAAAACGACATTCCTTTATTGCAATGCAGATTATCGTTCGTACTTTGCGTTTTATGGTAAAGAAAATAAGCCAGGTGGAAACGAAGAAGAAGAAAATGAGCCTGGCACAAGCGAATTGGAAAAAAGTGCTCAAAATTATTTTAATTTTGTTGAAAACTTGTAATAGGTAGCTTTATAAAAGCTATAAAAAAGAAGTATCTCCTTCTTGAGGAGATACTTCTTTTGATTTAAACAAAATAGCTTCCTACCGCTGTACATCCTTCATAGCGGATGCTTTTTTTCTTTGTTATATAAAATTTATATAATAAATGAGAAATTAACTAAGCGGACAATTGAACACTGAACTCAATCATACCTCACATATTGATTCATAACTAAAATATTTTAAACAAATGTTTGTTTAATTTTCCTATACCTAATTTCTTCATCTCATAAATAAAAAAGATAAGAAACCCTCATTTACATATATTCAAGAATTATAGTTAGTTATAACATAAAACTCATTTTCTTATAGTAAATTAATCCTGAATATAATTATATGTTTTTCTGTAAGAATGCACCATTCTTACCTGTTTATCTATACTTATATTTTTTATAATTTATTATAAAATGTATATTAATTTAAAACGTTTTGTTAAAAATGTATAATTGGAGTTTTTAGGAAATCAAGGCGGTTGTTTGTTCTCCTTTTCTAAATTCACATAATTTTCAAATACATAAAGATCATATGTTAAGATTTGGTGTATAATAAGATCAACCCGTGGTTATAGTGTTTGCTCCGATTCAGATTATGAGATAGTTTGTTTTAACTTTTTTATATTATCTAAAAAAGAACTTGTAGGAATTCCTACAAGTTCTTTTTGTTTTTCTTATTATATTTAGAGTGGAAATTTTTAAATATAGCAGAAAAAATAATGAAGCATTTATATCTAGTTCGCAAACTAACGTTTGGTATGTTTGAATTTTAATAGGCTTGATTTTTGTCAAAAAAATTGAATAGGAAATAGATCCTTACACATTAAGCTCTTTGGAAAATATCATGGTAAGCCTCTACTACTCTATGAATTGCATCTGCAATTCCATGATAGAAATCATTCTTTTTTTCCAATGGTGTTAATTCCATTAAACGAACCTGATAATTCTCCATAGGATCTTTAGGTTGCGTATTAGCTTCATGTTTTGGATAGACTGCCCAAACTTCGTGTACCGTTCTAAACCTTTTCCATTGCCCTGGGGATGTATTTTTATATAGGAAAGGAGAATTCATATTGGCTTGATAAGAAATTAATTGACGCATAACCTCTGTTTGTTTTCTCGCTGATAATGAATTACTATCCCATATAAAATACAAAGGTCTGTATTTGAAATCGACCATAATTGTTCCAATGTATTCATCAATTTCATATATGTCCATTCGAACATCCGGACGAGTATGTGGTCCATTTGCATAGATTGGTTTATCAAGAATTGTCTTTTCTTTTTGGAATGGTAAAGTTTCATCATAAACCAAACGTAATCGGATATTCTCCTTTTTAAACTCAATTGCAGTTCCTGGTTCTAAAAAAGGAACCGTAATTGCTTTAGAATTAGGATTTGTATCGAAAATCCAACCTTTTACCACTTCAAAACCAATAATTTCGTTTTGTAACCCATCTATCAATTGTAAAAATCCCCAAATTTCATACAATAAATCTGTTCGTTTCCAATAGTAATCATAATTGGTATCCAGTGCTATGGACAATTTTTCATTTTTTAATAAACGATACAATTGATATAATTGTCGATATCTCAGATCTAAATACAACGCATGAGGGATGTTCAACATTTGTGCTTCTTCTACTTCTTCCATCCAATCTGCTTTTAATACAATCAAGCATTCACTTCTCACTTGTCGAACGAATCGTTCATATTCTAACAACTCATCTAATACTTTAGATTTCAAACGAATTTGGATGCTCTCCTCATGACGAAAGTGCTGATAACGTTGTTCTTTTTTAATTTCTTGCTGTACTTTTTCTTTATAGTTATGGAGATATACCAATAAATCGTTCATCTCTCGTGAGATAAAACGTATAATTTTTTTAATCCATTGATTTTCTAATAAGTTATGATTTCTAGTATGTTTAGGTGTATAAACATAATCTCGACTTTCCGGATGTCTAGAACGATAACGAATACTAGTAGCATCAACAATTCCAGCTTTTCCTTCTGGAACCAAATCATATTCTTTACGAATCCGCATACGGGGTTCGGACTGAATAGATTTTAAAGAGTTAATCCATTTCAAGTAATCCTTTTTAACAATATATAATTTTCGAAGAATATGAATGGGAATTGGAAGTTGACTATTAATTCCAAGACTCGCATTTTTTCGTATCAAATCCTGCGCTAATCCATTCAGCGTTTCTTCAACATCTTCACGCATCGAAACCCATTGTTCTTCTGTAATTTGTTTTGGCTGTACCTTGAGCCAAGAATAGTACACTACATCTTGCACAACTACCTTAATTCGATAATATCCAGGAATGAGCGGATAATACTCATTAGATTTTTTCGGGTCTTTTGAATACTTGAATAAATCTATGGGACTTATTTTAGGAGATACATAGGCAACATCATCATCCCCAATTATTAATTCCCAAGAAGGAAGAGTATCCAACCCATCCATATAAAGACGGGCTGTTTCATCCTCACAAATAAAATCTAACGATAAATTTTTGTTCTCTACAACTTCCGGTACCTGTTCGTTTTCAATTCTATACAAAAGTTCTTCATCCAGCACAAAGCTAGTAATAGGTATCACTTTTTCATTTTGCTGAAAAATAACTTTAAACGGTATGACCATACAAACGCAACTCCTTCGCTTTTTCCACTATCAATTTTTGTGTTTGTTTAAATTCATACGAAGTTGGCATGGTAGATAATAATTCTAACAATTTACTGTTCTCTACTTTTCTTGTGTCGGGATTATATTGACCAAGCAATTCTGTAAATTGTTCATCCGATCCACGAACTTTTGTTAGAACACGTTGTACTAACTGAATATCAAAAGCTTCCTCTCTACTAAGAGGAGCATTTAGTGGAATGTTATTTAGAAAATTGCTGATTTGACGAATAATACGCCATCCGATCCCCAAATTTCGACTGCAATTTTGTAATTCAATGTGCAAATCCCAGAGGAACTTAGATTCATTTTTATGTAATAAAATTTCACGTTCTTTTCTTTTGAATGTTTCGTACTCATCAAATGTAAAAGGCTCTGACTTCGGTATAAATGATTCTTGTTTACGTTGTTCTTCCATTTGTAGTACATTGGAATATGGTTGCATCTTTAAAGTAATTACATTTGCTCGATCTAATACTTTATCAGAAAACTGGAATGTAGATTCATCAAGATTTACAGTTCCAACAAAAATTACGTTACTTCCTATACGTAAAGTAGGTGGAAATACATTTTGGTTGTAGATTCTTGCACTAAACTCTTCATTATACAAATGCAAGATTCGTTTATTTTCTTCCAACTCAAGTACCGATAAGAATTGTGAGAAATAATGTTCAACGCGCGCAAGATTCATTTCGTCAAAGCAAACGATATGTAAGTCTTCACTATAATCTTTAGAACGAGCTAAGATATTCATCACACCGGAATCTCCAGGGCGATATACGTTATGTAATGTATCTAAATACCCAATTACATCTGCATCATCTTGCCAGAACGGGCGAACCGGTACAAATAACATTTGGTCTTTATTTAATTTCAAAGCATTTGCATAACATTGGACCAGCTTAGATTTTCCAGTACCGCTCATACCAGCTAGAATTACAAGACTTCCCGTTTTCATTGCAGTATGGAAATTATATAAATCTTTAGTATCATAATAGAGTCCTAAACGTTTGCATTCATTTTGAAATACTTCCATAAACTCATCTTCTCTGTAAGCACTATAGTGCTCTTCAGTTGTCACAGTTTCTACAGGTTCGTCATCTAATAATTGCTCCTTTGGAGCGTCTTGTATTTCTAATCCGCCAATAGATTCTCCATGTTCTTCAAGCAAAACTTGCAATTCATTGTATTGTTTTGAATCCATAAAAAGAACCTGATCATGCACATAACTATTCATAACATATTCCGTTTGTAAATTGATGGAATTCACTTGATTTGATGCTGTATGGAATCGAAAACCACCATGAGCGTAATCATGTTTTTCAAATGCACCGTATAGTGTATATTCCTGTTTGTCTGTTCGATGTTTCCATAAAATCATAGATGGAGTATCGTCATCGTCTTTAGAGATTTGTTTATTGTCCCCTATATATTTTCGACCCTGTAATTGTTGTTCAAACACCTCTTTTGTGCGTTCAGTCGTTTCTTCTGAAAACATAGGAATTGTCTCCAAAATTGTATCAGGAAGGAAAGAATCAGACTTTTTAACAATAGTTACATCCTTCGCTACATGGAACTCCATTCCTCCCACTGGTTTTTTTAACTCCACTTTAAAAAAGAGAATATAGCGATTTAGAAAGTCACGAAGTACTTCTTTTCTGTCGAAGTCGTTTCTAGTAATATCATCATAAAAACCCCAATTATTTAACTCTTCCACATAACAACATACATCTTTTATTTGTCGAGGAAAATTTTCAGGTGGCGTAGAAATGATTCGTATATAAAATTGTAAATTATTGTTTCGATTTATAATAATAGAATTTCTTCCTGTTGAAACCTCTCCGTCATTTGCTAAAATCCCTGCAATATCAATATCCCATTTTTTTGCTCCATACATGCTACATAACCCTCTCTCTTTTTCCATTATATTGGCTCAATAACTCTCTTACTTCGCTGAAATCTTTACAAATTTTGATTTTTTTCTTGTCTAGCTGTGAATACGAATCGTTTGTATTCAATAGCAACTGGTTTTGATGATTGAGTTCGTATGATAAAATCCAATAATCTTTATAGTCTATTGTAAATGGATACTTATGGACATCATCTGATTCTACAAAATCAAATTCGATTCTTTCATTTTGAAATAGTTGTGTAAATGGAGGTTTTCCAATTACAAGAATTCGAGTTTTATTTGTTGGATTCAAAGTTGCTTTAATTTGAGTCATTGTTTTGTTAACAGAACCTTCTTTTGTTACTTCTTTTAGTTGTTTTTCGTTCATTTGTTTTGCATGTAAATGATTTAATTCACCTTGCAAAGTTTTTATTTTTTCTTCGTACTCGTCTTTTTCTTTATTCCATTTACCTGATCCCTCCGTGTACTCGTTAGTCATTATTTCTTTTTCTTTTAATAACTCACTATACAATCTGGTTTTTTCATTTAGTTTTTCAGTGGTTTTCTTATTGTTTTCTATCAACTCTTCTACTTTCTTCTTGTGATTTTCATGGCGTTTTTCCAACTCCTTCTTCAAATTTTCTACTTTTTGTTCAAGTTGTTGTATCTTCTTTTGATCTTTTTTAGAGGTTGTGATTTCCTCTTTTGTTTTTTCGTTAGAAACTGATTTTTGTTTTGTCATCGTTTTTTTATCGTCCGATTCAGTGTTCCCTGATTTAAGTGTAATGGATTCATTCGGAAGATTTAATAATTCGCTCTGTTCGTCTTGTAAAAATGCATACAATTGAACTGCCTTTTTTTCTTGGCCTTCAAAAAATAGTTTCGCAAATACCGTAGCCGCATTACTGTGCTCTGCAACATTTACTAGTTCGTTTAGCTCTTTATCTACCAACGATAATCCCTCTAGTAGATTTGGCTGGATTCCTTTGGACCAGGATATTAATTTTGAATAATTCTTTGGTTCAAACAAGTTTGAAATAAGCATATTTCTATTTGTTTTATTAAGGATATCCTTAATTTTATTAGTTCGGATACCATTAAATGTAATTTTTTGTTTTGTGTAGATTTGAACTAATATTTCATTACTAAATTTAGGTAACAACCATCGCCACACATCTTTACCAGACATATATTCCCTTCTTTCTAAGCGTAATTTCATTTTGTTAATATTAAGTGAGTGAACCCGCTTACATGACTATCTCTCCTTTCAAGAAATTGAATAAAATGTACAATATATCTATTGTATTAAAAATTTATAAAAATATGAAGATAAAGCAACTTAGGTTTCTAATGATTTTATTTTAAAATTTCTGTTTTTTATAACCTGAATATTAGAAGTGATCTTTTTGTTTCAAAAGGTACACCTTTTGATATGGTTATCGCTCTATGTTTAAAGGTGTATGGAGCATTTGATAGGTCTATAGATGAGGAATTACAAAACTATTAATAAAAACTGGATAATATTATACTAAATACAAAAAACATACTTTTAGTATGTCTTTTTGTATTTTAATCAGCATTTTCGGTATGCCTACAAGAGGGATAACCTGTGCAACCTATGAACTGCCCTTTAGAAAGGCTGTTTGTTTTAATAATTAAAACTTTAGAACACTTGGGGCAAGTCATTCGTTTATCTTTAAGTTGGACTTTCGCCTCTGTAGTATCAAAGAATAACAAATGTTGTTTAATATTTTTAGAAGGTTCGGGTTGCCATACGGAAGTGATATTAAATTTTTTACAGTAATCATATATTTCTTTACCGAACCATCTACGGGTTTTCTGGAGGTTCAAATTACTAACATTACGTACTTTATTTCTTCGCCAGTGATCGAAGTATACTCTATCACCTTTTCCTTTTTCGTCGTATTTTGTATCATTTGTTTTTGCGGTTCTTGCGTTTTTGAGTAATAAATCAGTAGGGGCTTCTTTGAAAATATTTAAAGATAAGTTTAAAAGATGTTTTTGTAATTCTTCAAAAAATGGGTATGTTTTGGAATCACCTTTTTTATCAATTGTACAAACGTAATCTTTTACTTGTTGAAAAATATCTTTAGGAATATAAATGTTTACGTTATCATTTTCGTTACTTTCAAGAACCCAGCTAGCATTTGTATTCTTACAAGTAATTAAGATACTTCTTGGAATAGGTAAATAGATACCTGTGAAAAGACCACTATTATATTCGAAATTGAAAAGAGCACTTTGGGAAGTATCATTTTTACAAAATTCATCTAAATGCTGAAATACTTTAGTAAATATCATAAGGGTAAATCTCCTCTCATTCTTAAAGGGTTATATAATGATAATAAAATTTTTTCTGTTACTAACAACAGTTAAGGTAACCCTTGAGGTTACTTTTTTATCGTATCATATTTATTGAAGGGTTCCAACATAAAAGTAACCATAGGGTTACTTTTATGAAAATTCCTATTATAATAGGTGTATGAAAAATTTAAAATTATCAAGAAAACTATTAGGATTCACCCAAAAATCCCTTGGGGAAGCACTTGGTGTTTCTAATCAAATGGTGAAAAATTGGGAATTGGGTGTAAAAAATCCAAGACTTGAGAATTTGATTTCCATTGCAGACATACTTACGAAAGAAGCCCGAGAAATTATTGAAAAGGAGTGGTTGGAAGTACCCAGGGAGAAGATTAGTATTGATTATTTACTCGGCAGAAGTATGGATGAAGGAACTTCAGTATTACTAACCCGTATTTGGGGGCTCTCGACTTATTACAGTTACAGGAATTTGGGAACTGCAATTTATTATTTACCGGACTCTCCTTCAAATAATAATGAGGAAGTATTAAACCAAGTATTAAAAATAGGTTTGATAGATTCTCCTGATGAACTTGTTCAGTACAGCAGAACGCCACACTTTTACTATGATCCATATTCAATTGGTGATTATAGCTATGGTGGATCAACCCTTGTAGAAATCACAGATTTATTTTGGGAAAATGAATAAAGAATAACAGTTATTCCGATAATTGGAGTAGCTGTTTTTCTTTATTTGATGTAATTAAGTAATTCATAATCTTTGGCATCTTGTGTGACAAAATTAGTATTGCTATTTTAAATTTAAATTGGGAATATACTCTTATACATAATACGAGGTTAATTAAGAAAATTGCTTTTTAAACTAGATGGTCACTTAATACAATAAACAGCAACAGAAGTTGTTAAGTTAGAAAATTCAATCTTATGTTTTTTCTCAATATGTCTTTTCATATTTTTGAATTACAATATAATTAATTCTTTTTATTTCTATATCTGTCTCTTATCTTCCTGTTAGGAAGCCTTTATTGAATTAAGGATTCTTTTTTTACCCTCATTTTTTGATCTAATCGATATTTTCCCATTGCTTCATAAATTAAAAGGTCTAATTTTTGACTAAAATCAATTACTTTTTTATGGCTAAATCCATATTTTTTTACAAGATAGCTCAATTCTTTTTTTTGATCTTCAATCATGTCATGTAGTAATCTCATATCCACCTTTTTCTTTAAACTCCTTTATACATAGAATCTCGAAAAAATTGCAAACAAAAAACAAGGCTGAAACCAGCCTTGCCCTAAAGGAAAAAATAACTCTTATATCTAAGATTTCATTATGTATGGGAATTTTTGAAGTGAGATACCTTAAAAAGGATAAAAATGTTATAAATATAAGATTTTAATGTTTTATAAAGAAACAGTTGAAATTGCTTGTTTATAAAGGAACTGTTGCTTTCCATTGCTTAGAACTAGTACCGAAAATTTATCAACAGCGATAATTTTTCCAGGTACTCTAACACCATTTATTAGAAAAATCGTTACTTCTTTCTTCTCTTCTATTAACTTCTCATAAAATTTTTCTTGTGTATGCATCATTTAGATGGTTGCAACTCCTCTCCTTTTTTGGAACGGTTCATAGCTTCTAAGAATACATATTCTTTTACTGTTAATTCAACCGTTGGGCAATATTCAATCTTTGATAATTCGTGAAATAAAGAAAGGTTTTTGTGTAGTTTTTGAATCATTTCATCTAAAGTGATTTCTCCTACACCATACTCGATTACTGGATTTAAAAATACTTCTACATCTATTAAACTTGGTTCAATTAGGGAAACAATCTCTTGTACCTTTGGTAAAATAATTGTTTCATAACGTTGTTTGAATAGTTCTAAATCCTCTGGTGCGGGTTCATTTTCACATAGCTTTTTGAAAGATACTACACGAATGTCATTTCGTAATGACTCAATACGTCCTTCATAGAACGCTTTGTCGAACCCTTCTTTGTCAGCAACATCATAATGAAGTTCTGTTTGTGATCTACGCTTTTTCTTATAAGAATCCATAAGGATTTTCTCTTTTGCATTAAACATCATGATAAAAACAGTACGCTCTAAATTCATGACTTGGTTTGCTACGCTTAATGTTTCATCTAACACTTTTGCGCGTTCTTCTTCACTTAACTTTCTCATAGAGGATGGAACAAGGTTTTTGACATTCTCAAACGACTCGGAATTTATAATGTGTTGAAGAGAAAATTGAGCGACTTCTGGTAAACAAGGGTCAGTTGTTTTATCCAAGAGTAACAAATCTTTGATCGTTCGCACTGTATTTTTGATCTCTTTTTGAGCTTGGCGAACTTTTTCTATGCTGCTTTCCATGTATTCTGGTTGTTTAAGACGATTGAAAATGTATTCTCTTCTTTCTTCAAAATGTTGCTGTAAAAGTGACATAGTTGTTTCCTCCTCTATTTTCTGAATTAATTTAAAATTCCTCTTTTATTGTATCATTAAAGTTTATGAATTTGGGACGATAGCAAGGTTTATTTGCAAGACAAGGTTTGAAATTGCATATCAGACAATCAGTGATACATATTCTTTACCAAAGCAATTACCAAAGTAGATATCAACCTTATAACCAAAGAAACTATCATGGTATCACTATCAAAAGAATTCCTCAATTAGCACATGTTTTTAGGGGATTTTGAGTTTTGTTTATAGTAGGCGGAACGGAATAAGAAAAAGGAGGGAGAACAATGAATAATTCTTATGAGATTATTGATAATCAAATATTATTTGAGGGATGATCCGGCAAGAGGGTGGAACAACATACCTGGTCCGCAATTTCAAAGTGTGAAAGAAATTACAGAATGATGTGGTCGTTTAACAAACGAAAGTATGTGTGGGATGCGCTTAATCAAAATGCAATGAGTACAACGGATACAACAGATTTCTTATATAGGTGGATTAATTAGTATTTGACAGAGCCATTAGACAGTACAGCACAAGAAATACGAAAGTTACCAGATGAACTTGCGACTTTCATAACAAATGTACCTGTTGAGACATTTGAACTCATTAAGAATACCTCTCGTATAGTGTTAGATTGTATATGCTTTGTAGTGTACTGGATACCAAATTTGTTAACGATATTCTTTTTTTAGGAGGAAAAACATGCTGAATCGAACAGAAACAATTTCTTTTCAAGCCTTTATGGACCAATCTTATAAGAAGAAAAAGCAAACAAAAATATATAGTATTGGCCCTATAAGTCCGTTCGCATTTTTTCATATGTCTTCACCGCTTGTTCATACGTATGTAGCTCTGGGAATAGTAGGCGGACTTACAATTGGAGCTGTTTTGTTAGAGAAATACTTAGTGCGAAATGATTATGTTTTTGCATCCAATTTCCTTTCTAATGGTCTGTATTACGGTGTAAGAATTGGAGGAATTGGGTTCATTGGTTATGTATTTATTCGCATTTTACTCATGTTGTAAGGAGGGTGACCAATGAAGGGATGGTTAAAAAAGAAAAAATATAAATACCAGTTAGAAGAAGTATTTAAGAAAGCAAAGCTATACGATGAGCACATTACACGAAGTGGAAAGGTCCCCATTTATCCTAAGATTCACGATGTTTTCGAAGGGAATGCAAGTGTACGGTACACTTTCACATTGCCAAACGGTGTTGATCCAGCTCAAATTCATAAGAAATGGTTTTGTTTTCAGCAAATACTAGGTGAAAATCTTATGATGGAAGGTAATATTAAAAAGTTCGTACTCTATGTATTTCATTCTAATGCAAGTTTACAGCCTTACGATTACAGTTATAAACAATGGCAACCAGTATTGAAACAATACCGTCTTCCTGTGGTAGTAGGGCGGGACCAATTCGGAAATACAATTGTGTATGATATGGTTGATTCAAATACACCTCATTTACTGATTGCGGGAGAAACAGGAAGTGGAAAAAGTAGTATGGTGCGCGTAATTTTAGCCACATTAATCCAACATATGTCACCAGAGCATTTACATTTGTACCTGGGGGACTTAAAAAATTCAGAGTTTCATTTTTTAAGAAGAGTGAAGCACGTGAAGTATGTTTGTATGGAAGAACACGAAATGACGAACATGTTATCAAAATTATGGAAAGAGGTATTGCATAGAAGAAAGTTAATGGAAGAATATGAGCTAGGTCATATTGATGAATACAATCAAATAATAAAAGATAAACCTTTACCATATATTTTTATTGCCATTGATGAAGTAGCAATGCTACAGGACGAAAAGGAATGTGTCACTACAATAGAAAAAATATCAGCTGTCGGCAGATCACTTGGTATCTTTCTCATGCTAAGTATGCAACGTCCAGATGCAAAAATACTTGATGGTAAGTTAAAGCTTAATTTGACGGTAAGAATGGGCTTTAAATGTGCGGATTTAATTAACAGTAACATTGTGGGGACACCTGGATCAGAAAATTTAGGTCAATCGGGTCAAATGATTTTAAAATTAGATGGTTTAAAAAAGGTGCAGGCTCCTTATTTGGCATTGGACCAGGCAAAAGAAATAATAGAACCGTATCGTTTATCTAAAGAGCAAAGTATAAAGAAGGAAGAATCAGATCATCAAGAAGATAAAATCTTTGGGGTGTTAGATGATGCTAACCAATAGAGATAAGCAAATTATAGGCCATTTACAGCAATTTAGATGTATGTCACGTGATGATATTATTGATCTCCATTTTAGAAATGTAAAAAATGCGGTAACATGCTGTAATACTGTTACAAAGCGGTTAAGCCGCGAAGGATACATTGATGTAGATACATCACAACGTCCATACGTGTATTTTCCTTATCCAAATACCATTCGTAAAGGAAGTCAAAAGATACGTCATTTTTTAGCAATTGTAGATGTATATAAGCAGTTATTACGAACCGAAAGACCAAGGATATTTCAAGTAGAACCTAAGTATAAGAAAGGTTATATGGAACCCGACATATTTACCATTTGGCGTAAAAGTCCATTTTTTATAGAAGTCCAGAACTCCATTTATAATAAGGCTACGATCCAAACGAAAATAAAACGTTATGAATCGTATTTTCGTAGCATGGAATGGAAAAAAGAATCCTGGCAACTGAAACATAATATGGTATTTCCCTCACTTTTAATCCTTACTGACCTCAAATATTCAATTTCTAGTTCTAATTTCCGTATTTTTCAAGCGTCCTCTATTCAGCATTTTCTTACACAAGTACAGCAACCTAAAGACATTTCGGTTCAAATAGGTTCAGTTAAAGTACACTTATGAAAGCACAAGATACTGTTTCTTGTGCTTTTTACATGTCCCAAAAGTCATTGATTTTGGCCTGAGGGTCAATTTTTCTAATAGTATTTAATAGTTTTTTCATGATTTCAGGTTTGGGGATATAATCTGTATCTCTACAGGCTTTACTGATGGTTTGAACAGAAATTTTTGACTTTTTGGCTAGTTCCTGTTGTTCAATTCCTTGCCGATCTAACCATTTTTTTAATTTAGTCCTATTTTTGCGGAAAAACATTTAGCTCACTCTCCTGTCCTTAATTTTTTATTTACAATTATGGACAGGAAGTTAAATTCATATACAATTCAATTCAACTTAGATTTAAGTAAAATACAAGAGAACGAGATTCATAGAGTATTTACACGAACGATTTATTAATAATTTCACTTGGAATGAGGTATACATACAATGCAAAGATTTGACTTACGCATCATACAACAAATCTTTGCAAAGCACTTTCCCAAAAAATTCAACTTAATCTGTATCTAAAGAACACAAAAAAAGACTGTTTTATTTTATTTGTATAAGATATGTGATTGGAAAAGGATATATAGAAAGGGTTTGGGTATATTACGTTTTGAGCATTAACTCAAAACTTTTTATTGGAGTGTAAAAAGATGACAGGTTTATTCGTTGTATTGGGTTGCACAATTATATTTTTTCTTTTAGCACAAATTCTCACTCCATCATCTACTTATAATCCTAATAATGATTCACAACGGGTGAAATGCTCTAACAAATTAGAAAAGCGAGTATATGATGCATTACGCTTTAAAGGTTATTATCCTACTGTACAATATAAGGTGCCCAATAAACGTTTTAAGTTAGATTTTGCGTTTTTTTCTCTAAATGGTTTGAAAATAGACGTAGAAATTGATGGGCCTTTTCATCGAACACCAGAAGGAATTAAACGAGACCGCAAACGAGATAAATACATGAAAACAAATGGGTGGAGAGTTATTCGTATTACTGACATTACATTAAATAATGGATTTGAAAAACAAATACTTTTGTTGGTGGCAACATTAAATAGATTAGGGATAGAACCTTCTAAAGAATCAGTAGAACAAGAATAAAGACGTATGATGAAAATTACATCATACGTCTTTATTTTTTGAAAAGAGCCTAGACCAGAATCCTTGTTTTTGTTCTTGAGTGGATGCTATAAGTTTTTGTGATTCACGCATTTCATCAAAATCTCGTTTTAATTGCTCATATTGCAATAATAGCGTTTTATTTAACTCATTTGCAGATTGTAACTCTTGAAGGATTTGTTGATTCGTTTTTTCTTGCTCTTGAAGTTGTCTCATGAAAATTTCTAGTGTTTGAGCGACTTGTGATGTGGTTAAATTTAATTCATTCTCTTGATGATCGGGGGTCGCCCAGCCGCTCGAATTTTCTTTAAACTCTTCTACAACAGCTGTTGCGGCCTCTTCTTTTTTTACTTTTTGTTTTTTAGTCATATATCTGTATTTTTCTAGCGCCTGGATATCATGGGCGGTAAATGCGCGACTATCATTCGCGCCTTTTGCAAATTTATAACCACTCATTTCTAGTTCATTTGCCCAACGCTTTAATGTACTATCAGATATGTGTAGTTTTTCAGACACTTCATGTGTCCAATAAGCGCGCTCTTGTGGTCTGGCGTCATTCATATATTTATCTCCCCTCGCTCAAAGGTCGTTCAATTTCAATTTTGAATTGTATTTCTTGTTTAATCAAGTCTTTATAAGTATTTTTTATACTCTTTATGGATTTCAAGAAGATAACTCTTTCTGATTGTATTATGCATATTTATTATCGTTTAATTTATATAAAAAAATACATAGTTCATTTTCTTCTTAATCATGAGATTCGCCAGGATTCGTTATTTCTTGATTTGTTTCGATATGCATTTGCCCCAAAACAGGTGTATGAACAGATTTTGGATCTTCATTATGTTTGATTGGTAAAGGTTTGATTTCATTATTGAATATAATCACATAATAACAAAAGTTATTTCAAATAATAATATCGTAGGTGTAATCAGCCTTCAAAGAGTGCTTTAACCAGTTTTTAAGAAAGTTAAGTAGGAAATAGTAGGAGGTAAAAAAACATGTCAGAAAACCAAGAAGTTTATACTTACCGAGCCGGTGAGAAAATTATTCTTAGAAAAAATCCAGATCAATTTGTAGTTCGTGCGCTACCAGATGAATTAGAGAAAACTATGGGAATTACAGATGCTAAGCAAGTTTCAGCTTTTTCATCTCGCGTAACCACTCGCCAAAAAGATTTAGAAACATTAATGAGTAGAGCTAGAAATATTGCGCCAACTCATCATGCCTATTATATTGGTGATACAAATCAAGAATTTCTTATTACTGATCGTATATTTGTCACGTTTAGAGAACCAATTTCTAATGAAGAAGTTGGTGCTTTTGCTGGACGTTATGGGCTATTTTTATTGAAAGCTTATAGTCAACGAGATTATCTTTTTCAACTTACTGATCATACAGGTATGAATCCAGTTAAATTAGTTATAAAGCTGACAGAACAGGAACCTCTCGTAGAAATAGCTGAACACTCCCTTAGCAATCGTATGAGTAAATATCAGATAGAACCACCACTACATGATTCTTCCTATTTATTGCAATGGCATTTGCATACTCGGAGTCGAGATCCTGAATTTGATTCAAGAGCATCCACGCGATGTGAAGAGGCTTGGGAACTGTTAGATAATTTCGGAAGTTCAGATGTGGTTATAGGTATAACAGATGATGGGTGTATGCTAAATCATCCGGATTTTGACTCGCAAGATAAATTTGCTGGTTGGGGCTATTTTGAAGGATCAGATTTAATTACCAATCAAGATATAGGAGCTAATCAAAGCAACATGTATGAACAGGGGAATAATCATGGAACATCATGTGCAGGAGTTAGTGCAGCCGAAGTAGACGCAAAGTTAACGGTTGGTGGCGCGCCAGGGTGTCGATTGCTACCAATTAAGTGGCCGGCGGATGGTCAGTTTTTAATGATTGATGATGATGCTTTGTGGGATGCTCTGGACTATGTGGCAGATAAGATAGACGTTTTGTCCAATTCTTGGGGACGTAGCCCTATAAGAAATTGGCCATTTCACATAATAAATAAAATTACCGAATTAGCTCAAAATGGTGGCCGGCGTGGTAAAGGAATTGTATTTTTATGGGCCGCTGGGAATGAGAATTGTCCTATTCAGCACAATGCTTCAATAGAAGTTCCTTATACTGATGGATGGAAAGTTAGAAGGCGTCCCCTACCTCCAATCTGGGAAGGGGTAGAAAGGACTGACAAGTTTGAGCATAACCTTGTAGGGATTCCAGGAGTAATGTATGTAGCAGCTTTATCCAGTACAGCACAACGAAGTCACTATTCAAATTATGGTACAGGAGTTTCTATATGTGCTCCTAGTAGCAACAGCCATACATACTGGCGCATCATGCCTTTAAAAGGGGAAAGATTGGGTGTTACGACAACAACAGGTTCTTCAGAAGGTGTAACTAATATATTTGGTGGTACTTCAAGTGCGACACCACTTGTAGCTGGTATTGCAGCGCTAACGATTTCAGCTAATCCGGATTTAACAGCCTTTGAAGTTATTTCAATTTTAAAAAGTACAGCTTCAAAGGATTTGAATTTTGAAGGATATCCTCGGACTCCACCAGCAAACTTTGATCCTGATACATCATGGGATGTATCACCTATTGCTCCTTTTAACAAAGGAGATTTTAAAGATATTGGAGATTCTGATGGGACATGGAGTCCATGGTTTGGACATGGAAGAGTAGATGCTTTGGAAGCAGTGAAGGAGGCCCTCAGACTTAAAGAAAGGTAAAGCATTTTTAAATTATGCTTTCGAAGAACTTGTGCGTTTAATTCTTTTTTGTATTTGAATTTGTTTTATAAAATCCTAAAGGATATGAGCTACTGATGAGCGGTTTTAAATGAAATTTTCTCTTGGGCGGGTGTCGCCCAAACAATCATTTTCTTACTAAAATCTTTTGCAATAACCGTTATTGCTTGGTTCATGTTGATATTAATTAGAGCGTTGTATTTTTAAAATTAATATCTTTAAGAGCGACAAGTGAGCGATTTTTATTTGTATTTTTTGGTTGTATATAATCGCTCATTTCTCGTTCGAACTAGTTCGGGTTTGTAAATTTGCTTTTTTATTTAGATGATTTGATTTTATAGCGCGGTAAGGGCCCTTTGCTTCGTTTTCTTTTGTTAACAGCCGCTCATTTTAGTAAAAAAACTCTCGCTTTAAATAAAATAAGTAAAAGCGAGAGTTTTTCTCTTAAAAGTCGGGATCTTCTAAATCGTCTTCATCTAATGATCCTGTAATGTTGGTATTAGTTATTAATTGTCCCATTTGACCTACGTCTTTTAATAAATCGTCTGCCAGAGAACTATGGGTATTCTCTTCGTTTTGCATAAGGACAGCAGATACAGGAGCCACCTGGAGATCTGAAATTGTTTGTGTAATTTGTTTTATGGCGTTCATCATTTGTTCTTGATTTTTTGAGACTTTTAGAAGTTCTTTTTTTGCATCAAAGGGCTCTTTCTGTGCTAAATCTTGTTCAACCAATTCAATAAGATAAGTTGCAAGCTTTTTTGAGCGGGCTTTTTGCTCAAGGTGATTATAAACTTCTTCACTCATGTGATCTGTTCGAAGCCCAAAGACTGTTTGTTTCTCGGTCTTTTTAGTACGTCCCATAATGCGGCTCCTCCTTTCTGGCTATACTTATTTCTCTGTATTTTGCAGCATTTCGCCGCGACTTTTTACTTCAAGACCATATAAATTTAATTTGCGCGAATCTGGTAAGAAAATATGATTTGCTTGAGCGATTTCAGCTCCATACATTTCTTCTATGACTTCATGAATGCTAGTTTCTAGTATTGGGGCAACACCACCGAAATAAACATATTTATAAACTTTATCAGCTGGTGCAGGCATTACATCTTGTATTTTTAAAATTAGAAACTTAGCAAACTCTTTTAAGGAAGAGCGAATTTTATCCGTTAAATCTACACGTTGGCCAGTGTTTCCATCAACTAATTCCATTTTTGGTTTTTGGAAATTGTTTACTATAAATGTTTCAAATGAACGTAAATCAGAGAATTTTTCTAGGAACTTTTCTTTTCTTAATTTTTCAATATGAGATAGATAAGATAATTTGTCTATCGGTTGCATTGAATCACGGTTCTTAGGTGATTTTAAACCAGCTGGTGATAATACTAGATCAATCGTTCCGCCACCAATATCAACAAGTACTGTATCGTTGTTATCGAATTGTCTTGCTTCTTCACGATCTTCTAATTCGAAATTCTTTTTAATAGCTAAACGTGCAATTTCTCCTTCGATACGACAAGTTGCCTTTTCTACAGTTATTTTTAATGTTTTTTCCATTCCTGGTGTATGTATTGTAACTTCATGCTCTCCAGCAAATCGTTCCGCCATTGCATTTTGGGCTTCACTAAATTTAGCTGTTCGTTTCAGTAACCATATAGGTAACATTGTTTGGAAATATTCAATTTCAACTGTATTGTCATCCGATTCGCGAGTTTCATTAATAGCATGATAGAAAGAAACAGCTGATAAAAACATTACATAAGGGATTGGGCTTGTAATTTTATCATGAAGCTTGTTGACATGATTGTTAGCTAATGCATGTTTTGCAGCTTCGTCGCCAACTAAGAAGAAGCGTTCAGTGTCTTCTCCTGGGATTGTTGTTGAAATAAGTAGGCGAGATAGTAATTCTTTAGGATTAGTAATGGTTGCTACAAAATGAGAGTCAGCTTCATCTTTGCTGATTTCTACAGCGTTTGTAGGAGTTTCAATATAGAAACCATCAATTAAGTTCATATCAAGTGAGTTTCCAGAATCCTTATTCATCATAGTAATTTTCATTAACTATTCACTCCTTTAGTTATATTGTTAACAATATAGCATTTTTTTATCTTTATTGGAAGGTATTTTTAATATTAGTTAACAATAAAAAATCGTTATTAATCTTATATTTTAAAGGTTTTATCATGATTTATTTTTTTATATTGTATTTATGTTAACTATAAAAATATTGTTAACTTTTGTTTTAATTTATATGTATTCTTCACAAGGTATATGTTTGTACCTGTAGGAAGTAAAAGTAAACCTTTCCCATCCAAAAGAGGTTTATTCTTTAAACAGTTGCTTAATTTTGATTAGCAATTGCATTAGTTGATCCAGCACCTATACCTAAAAATAAAGGGAAAATAGCATGATAAAACATTTTTACACCTTAGAATCACGTTATTATAAAGAAATTGGGTAGTCTTTAATTAGCCTTTAACTTAACCTCAAACTTAAGGGAGATGTATAGATGAACATTGGTAGACAAATACAATATTTTCGTAAACGGGATAATATGTCCCAAGAGAAATTAGCAGAAAAAATTCATGTTTCCAGACAATCTATTTCTAACTGGGAAAATGAAAGGAACTATCCAGATATTCATAATTTACTAATGATGAGTATTCTCTTTAATGTCTCCCTGGATGATTTAGTTAAAGGAGATGTAAAGATCATGAAAGAAGAACTTCAAAAATCAACTTTCTTTAAGTGGAGTTACATCATGTTAGCATCAATGATTCTACTTCCTATTTCTATTGCACCTGTATTTTACTTTTTTGGTTATTATGGTCTTATAATACCTTTGGTACTTATCATTTTGCTTATGTTTTCATCACAGCAAGTTGAAAACATAAAAAAAGAGCATAATTTAAAAACTTATCGTCAAATAGTTGATTTTATAGAGGGAAAACCTGTAAGTGAAGTAAAGCCTAATATAAAAGACAAATTATTAAAAATAGGTTTGATGCTTGCAAGTGCTTTAATTAGTTATAGTTTGATTTATTTAGGATTGAGTGTATTTGGAAGATAACTTAGAAAACTATTAAAAGTCCTCTGGATTTTTTAACTGGAGGACTTTTGTGTTTACATAATTATCGAAAGCGGAAGTTAAAAGTATTGGTTTGAAACAAAGATATACCGTTTCAATTCCTTTTTATTTCGCACTTTATGTGATATATTTATAACATAAAGTGCGAAATATATCACAAAGGAGAATTTATATGAAAAATAAACTAGCTTACTTGGGGTTTATTGGATTTTTGGGGTTTTTGGGTCCTCTTTCATTTTTAGGTGAAACTGAAACTTCATTTACATATTACTTTTTCGCTTTCTTTTCCTTCTTTTTATATGCAAAAGTTATACCAGATGAACTTTTTATTTTACATGTTCGCATTGCAGCCACAAAGGCATTTTTCGTAGCATTAGTATCAGGTGTTTTATTAATCTTAAGTATTGTTATTTTTGCAGATATACATGTAATTCGATTATTCGTTGTACTTGCAGTTGGAATACCATTAGTTACTTTTGTAATTAATTTAGAAATATTTGAACGTAGAGAAAAGAAAGGGATGCAGGATGACATTGATCACTCGGATGAAAGAATATAGGATAAAGCTAAATATGTCTCAAGAAGATTTAGCTAATAAGGTTGGGGTTAGAAGAGAAACAATTGGTAATCTCGAAAACGGAAAATATAACCCTTCATTAAAATTGGCTTACGATATTGCAAAAGTTTTAAAAGCACCTATTGAAGTGTTATTTTGGTTTGAAGATTAGTTTAATTCTAGTACAAGTGAATACAAGAGAAAAAATGATGAATGTTCTATTCATGCTCGGTTAACATAACGCATCATTATCGGTAGCAAGTATAAAGAAGGAACCGTTATTTTTATGGGGTTCTTTCTTTTTTTCTAGTAAAATTGATATGCATGATTTTATACATGGTTGATATAGCGGGGATCCGAAGGATCCCCGCTATTCTTTTTTTGCATAAAATCTTGTATAAATAAAAAAGATTTTGATGTTATTATCGAGAAGTAATACTTATCAGTGTTAAAATTGGAATGTATTTCGAAAATAAATCGTTTTTAAAATCGGTCGTTATATCAGTTATAAGTGCATTCCGATTTTGATTGGAATGTTGATTTGATAGTGTTTTATGAATGAAAAACGTATTCCGTTTTTGGGGGAGGAATGAAAATTGGAACTAAAATCGGAAATGCATACACCGAAAATTGTTGCGGATCGTTTAGGGGTGACTCCCGATTTATTAAAAGTATGGTCTAACGAATTTAATATACAAACGGAGCGAAGCCAGGGAGGGCATCGTAGGTATTCTAAGGGAAATATAGAAGAATTAATAGCAATTAAAGAAAAAATACAGATGCAAAAATGGTCTTATGATCAGGTTAGAGCATGGCGGAATGGGGAACTTGATTCGTTTGTTTCAAAAGAAGAAAAATCGGAATTAGAAAAGAAATTGGATGAAGTATTAGAAAATCAAAAATTACAAAATCAATTCAATCAAGCGCTTGTTCAAAAACTAGAGGAAATTACAAATGAATTAGTGACGACAAAAGAACATTTAGTTAATACAGAGAAAAAATTAATGGAAGTAGAAAGTAAAAATAATGAACTAGAAATTTTTATAGAGAAGAAGCTAGAAAAAAGAGATCAATTATTGCTTGAAAATATTAGAGATATGCAGAAGCAAAATCAGAAGCAAAAACGGAAAGGTTTTTTCGGTTTGTTTAAAAATTAAATGTAGCTGTTATTCTTTGTAAGATTCTAATCAGGAAAAAAGAGCAGAAATATAGCATATATACAACAAGGGAATGCAGTATAGATCAGTCTACAAGCATTCCCTTGTTATTAGTATGTTATTTTTTTTATAGAGTTTAAGTTATTACGATATAGGCTATGTATAGTAAAAATAAAAAGATAAATATATCTAGTGTTAAAAAAACGTATAAAATTATTTTGATTTTTTTAGATGCATCATTTTTAATCATATAGATAATGAATAGAATTGTGATTGATTGAAATAAAATGGTGAAAAGTAAAAAGCTAATAGAAAATACTATAACGTTTGGTGCAAATCCGGTATTTGCAATAAGTAAAGTACTAATTATGTTAAGAATAAATGTAGTTATTATAAAAGTATATTTATAGATGTTTTTAATTTTGATCACCTACTTTAATTTTTTGTTTGATAATATAGTTGTTTATTTTTATGGTTATATATAAGTATTTTGTTATTGTTTTCGTCTACAATGTAAACATCTTTTTCTTGCCAATCTATCCCGTGAGCTATATCTTTTTCGATTGAAAATAAAACGTCTTTATTTCTAAAAGGAATTGAATTTCGATGAGCATGAATGTTTAATTCATGATCCTTTGTTTCAATGCTATAATCTCCCGAATAATTGGAGAAGAAAGGTGTTAATTTACTATAAATATATAGAATTTCTCTTTTATCGCTTTTTTGATAAAAGTGGGAATTAATAACCTTTAGATCTGTTGTTTTTATGTCCTTTGGTATAAGTAAAAAGGCAATGAGACAATAAAATATAACAACAATAGTGATTAAAGAATACATGTAGAGAGAAACTATTAATAAATATCTTTTATAATTGCTTTGCTTTATTATCTGATTTTGCAAATTTGAATCCTCCTTTAATAAAGAATCAATTGAAACATTAAATAGGTTGCTTAAGGCTAATAAATTGGTTAGATCGGGAAGGCTTTTTCCTAGTTCCCATTTCGATATAACTTGTCTTGAAATAAATAATTGGCTGGCTACATCTTCTTGTGTCATGTTATTTATTAATCTTAAATGCTTTATTTTTTTTCCAATGTCCATATATGTACCTCCTTTAATTACTTTAATTATTCTAATGTTAAATAGTAAGAAACGCATCGTAGCGTTATAAAAAAGGCATGCAACGATGTGTTGCAGACCTTTTTATTATGTTTTAGTTTCTTACTGTTTAAGATGGTACTAAGGAATTTTGTTAAAATAGTGTTTAAAATAGGGAGATGATTAAATATATTTTAGTTTAATTATTATTTTATTTATATATTAAATTTAAAAGGGGTTTTTGGATTGTTTGAAAAAGAATTACTTGAGTTTTGTAAGAATGGTATGAGTGTTTTTTTTATGTTTGAAGCTGTTAGGAAAAGAATATATAGCTTTGCTATAGTGCAGATTTGTTTGTTTCTAACTTTTTTAATATTATGTATGATATTTAAAGAAGTTTTTGATTTTATTTTTATGATTTATGTTTTTTTAATGGAGTTAAGTATTACATCTTTGTTTTTTATCCATATGTATGTTAAAAGATATATTTTAAAGGAGTATAAAATTAAATTTGAAGGTAATAAATGGTATAACTTTAAATATTTACTTTTAAAGAAATTTTTATATAATAAAAAGATTTTAAGTAAATCTAATAAAAATAAGACTAAAAATGTACAAGCATTAGATTTCTATATTGAGAGATTTGAAAAGTATCTTGAGAGAAAAAAAGAGAAAAAGTTATCAACTATTTTTAAATCCTCTAGTACTATACTTATAGCTTTTTCAGTTCCTCTTTGGACAGCATTTAATAATTGGATGTATCAACAGAATGGTTTTCATTTAGGTCAAGCTACAGCTTATTTTGTGTCTGTATTTATTATTTTAGTTTTTTTCTTTTTATTTTGGGTCCTTATTCGCTATTACTTTACTTTCTTTCATTTAGATGAACAAAAGATTATTAATGTTATTGAAATGTTATATGGTATTAAGTTTTCTTTGAATAACAATAAGTATTTAGAACCATTTGTAAATGAGGATATAGATAAACTTATAATTGAGATTCTTGATAAATACGAGTTGAAAAGCCGAATGAAAAATGAATAATTAATTTATATGAAATGGAGAATCTAGTAATAGGTATGCTGAAGACTAGCTTAGAAAGATAAGTTATTTTTATAGTATTAATTCGAAAATTTGAGGAGTTGGCGAAAAATTAAACGAAAGTAGTGGTAGTTATGGGGAAACAAATAAATGGATTAATAAAGAAAAAAGAACGTGTATGGAAGAATATTTGTTTGCTAATTGCTTTGGTTGTTGTAGGAATAATAATATCTGTGTTCTTTGGGAATGCAGATTTAAAAAGTTTATTAAGTGGTGTTGTAGGTAGCCTTGTGGGTGGCGTGGTTGCATATCTTATAGCCCTTGATACTGTTATAAATACTGCTAAAATTGATAAAGCAGAAAAAATTCCCGATAAGATAGATAAAATGAGATCTATCTTAGTCAAACTTAATGTAGTTTTGTTGCAATTTGATATTTATGTGAGGTCTTCACTGGCGTATAAGGTAAATAAACGTAGTGGAGAAAGTATTGCAAATAGTTTAATAAACTTATCTGATTCCATTCGAAGTATCGGTATTCAAGTAAATAAAGATGTTGATAGTAAAGTAATAGAATTTTTAGATGGGGCAATAAGAAATAATTATTTTCATTTTATTTCTATACCAAGTTCTCCTGAAGGTGAAGAAGAACTATTAACAGAGGAAGAGTTTGCTTATTTGTTCAACTTAGATAAAGATTTAAGGGAACTTATCACGTATTTAGAAGAAATTTTAAAGGAGTATGAAGAAGAATATCGGATTAATAATATATAAAAAGAAAGAATTTATTTTAAATTATATTTCATTAGTAGGATTGTAGGTGAGAAAGTGAATGCTTGGTTAATTGCTCTTATTATTTATTTGTTGTTTGCTTTAATTACGTTTTTTCCAACTCTTATAGCAATATTAAAGAAAGTTCAACTGCATCCTGGGGGAGATTCTTTTGATACATCAATTCATTTTTCAGACGAAGCGAAAAATTTATTGACTCAACATTATTCTAGGATAAATGGAACTTTGATATTTTGGAAAAATCAGGCTGAAAAATATAGGCATTTTCATTATTATTGTTTATGTTGGACAATACCATCATCAATTGTTATACCAATATTGACGCAATATATATCAGATGATATGTATGCAAAAATATTATTAACAGTCATTTCTAGTCATACGGCAATATTATTAGCTTTTCACAGGGGATTTAAAGTTGATAAAAATTTTAATGCTTTTAGAAGTGGAGAATCTGAATTCTATGATGTTTATAGAAGAATGCTAGATAGACCTTATACTTTTGGTCCATCAGAAGAGGAACAGCTAAATTCTTATTTTGAAAAAGTGGAAATGATAAGGAAAAATGTTCGAAAAGCCGAAACTGATAATTTACCTACCGTTGAAGATGGAAAAACACCACATAGTAATGTTCATAAATAAAAGAGTCCTAAAAATTAGGACTCTTTTATTTATTGTGTAATTTATATGTTTGATGCAGGTAGTTTTGAGTTTTTAGCATCAAAATCTGTTAAGAGGTTTTGTACTTTTTTATTTGTTATTTTGTTGATTTTTATTCCAAAATTCAACATATCTATGTAGGGCCTCAACGCTTTTTAAACCTAAAAATACTTTGATTTCAATGGGCTTCATGCCACTCTGTAGTGCATTTAATATAAAACGGTTACGTAGTATTGTAGGTGTTATATGGATTTCAGCGCGTTTTGCTTCTTTTTGTAACATGCGTTGTACAGCGATTCGAGTTAAAGCGGCGGGTTGATCTTTTTCATAGTCCCATCGGAATGTTTGCGGGGCAAAATCAAACGCCACAAAAAAGGGATCGCCCGTTTGTGGGCGTGGTCTTAGAAGATTAGGAATCTTGTTGTAATAAGATAAGGCAAGTTTTACATGCTCTTTTGAAAGGGTAATAGATCGTTTGTGGGCGTGTAGCCCTCCTGGGGTAATCGTATTTGTCCCAAAGTGTACATCATGCATAGAAAGCGTGAATATGTCCTGGATGGATAGTCCGTAATCTAACATGAAATGAATCAATAAAAGATTACGTTCTAGAATAAATTTTCTTCCTGTTGCTTGGTAGTCGGTTAATCTTTTATAACTAAGCATGACGCGGAATAGTTTTTTTATTTCTTGATCCGATGCAAAGTGTTTAGAAGTTAGTCCAGGTGGGGAGACATCACTTTTTAAATCCTGGGCCACACCATGAAATTGTAAAAAGTTAATCAGAATGCCTCGCACACGCTTGATGTTAGAAATTGACGCTCCACGTTCCTTTTTAAGAGCTTTTAAGTATTCGTCTAATACATTTGTATCGAAAGAACGAAAAAACGATTCTGGGGGCGATTTGACGCGTTTCTGAATCCATGATGTAAAAAGTGTGAGATCGTAGCGGTATTGTTTAACGGTGGAAGATTTACGGCCATGTTTTAACAGATCAGAAAGGAAAACATCAACAGAAAGTTCCCAAGTCATGTTTATATACTCCTTTGTCCTAAAAATTGTGTACCGCAATTATATACGAAAATCATACAAACAAGCAATAGGGGATTCTAGTTCGATGTGTTTTCTTTGGGGCTTGTGGGATTCCAGGGCCAGGACATTGCGGGGCTATGCGGAGACATATGGACGTGGCTAGACAGGGCGTGGAATTGCGATATAGGTGGATATATAGATGTGCAGGAATGAGTGGAAGGCGAATGATAGGCCGATGTTGAATGAGGACGATATGCGAGGAATGGGAATGGCCGCCGCCCCGCCTACGTAGTTTTTTTAAAATCTGCCTGGCAACGGAATCAGATTCATAGCTGAATCAAGATACCTTTACCAGGAGAGCTTCAAGGTAAATCTAAGTTTCCAAATATTCCGCGGAACCTAGCTCTATCAATGAGTTTAAGATAAGAATAAGTTCAGAATAACTTAAGTATGTTGTCGCAACTAATTCTGTAGATTTATCTCATATTATTCTGAATTAATTCTGAGGTTATTCTCTTTACAGAAATGCTCCTAATGAACAGAAATGATTGTTTGTTTTTAAAGCACTGTACTATATATTTATGGTGAAAATCACGAATATTAGTATTTATACTGTCTACAGATATTCGGTGTTCCGTAGATTTGTATATTAAATGACAAGAAGAGTTCTATTTTGGTATTTAGTTTAATCTGGGGGTTTATGTTTAAAAATCTAGAAAAATATAGTTCCCAATATGGGATACTTTTTATAATAAATCTTGTTTAAAAAAAAATTAAAATGATTAAATATATTAGGATTTATTTTTGCTCAATAAGCCCTACTCTCACAAGGGATTAGAAAATTCTTCTTATTTAATTACTGATTTAAGAGCAGGTTCAATTCGAGTATAAATTCATAGTGGATTTGTTGTGAAGAACGTCCTTAATTTACGAAAATATAATAGGTTGATAATATGTTTAATCTATTAAAATAAAGAATGGCATGACAAAAAGCCTTGTTAGGGGAGATTTTTTTGAACAAGGCTATAAAACAATTATTTTTTTGAAAAAAGAGATTTAGGCGTTCGGATCAATTATTTTTTTGAATAAATCCATTGATGGTATGAGACTCTTCATTGGTTTTCCAAATGCCATATTTGTTGTGCGTTCTTTTGCTTGTTGCTCTCTACGCTTTCTGTTTGCAGTTAATTGTTTTGTATATGTTGTTATGAAATGTGCAGGTGTACTTACTTGCGATTTGTTTACTTCAAACAGCTGTACACAGTCCTCAAAAGTTTTTCTTGCTTCCCAATCTACGCATGGCGGCATACGTAATGCGATTGTATAAGCATCTTTTTCAGTAATATTTGTATCTTTACTTATGATATACATATACAGTTTCTTTTGATCTTCGCTCATAAACTCATCCATTTCGCGGAAGCGTAGTTCTAACTTTTCACCCGAATCAGGGGCATTCATTGGCTGTTTTTCTTCTACTTCTTCAATTGTAGGAGCAACAGAATCCAATATATCTATTCCCTTGCATGTAGGCACAGTTGGTTTTTCGGCTTGTTCTGTAGATTTCTCCTGTTTTTTACTAAGTCTTTTAGATAGAAACTTTGTAAATGTAGAAAAAATATCAATTGAAAACGCCCATTTTTGCTTAAAATATTCAATGATTTTCAAATAATTGGTATTGAGGCTTAATATGTAAATAGATGGTGCAATCTTACCATGACGTCTTGTTTTGATTTGATGGCATACTTCAAGGTCCTCTAACCAATTCAGAATAAAGTTGATGATCGGCACAGAAATACCCGATTTTTCACTGATTTGATTTTGTCTCATTTGAGAGTAGCCTTCTTGTACTAGGTAAGATAAAACAACCTCTAATGCCTTATAGCGGCGTGGTGTTTGTATGAAGAAATTTTTAGTGGTTTTACCTTCTGTATCTAAAAGAATTGTATCGATAGCCTTAATTACTTTTTGTACTGTTTTATTGATAGCACCTTGAGGAACATGAACCAGGTGTGGGCTTAATTCACGTTTTGCTGTACTTAGCAAAAAGTTATTTAGTAGCACAAAAAAACCTCCTATTTTTCCACCACAAATAAACAGGAAAAACAGAGGTTTTATATTCACAATAGATATACGTTATGGTATAATTTTAGTATCAAGTTTGATACTAAAGAAAAACACATATACCTATAGTGTGAATTAAAGCCCCTATCTCTTGGAGTTTTTAATTGGATTCTAGTTTGGCGACCGGGAACCAATTAAAAACAATGCGGTGGGGTTTTATTTTTTTTATTTATATCCAGCTTACTTTCTGGAAAATTAATGATACGAGTAAGTTATTTTTATTTTACAATTCTATTTGAATAATATCAACACTATAAGTTCATATTTGACTATAAAATATGAATTTAAATGTCTAAACATGTCTATATCTAAAATTTTTGGAATATTACGAAATCAATTGAGAAAAACAGAGGTTCGCCCAATATGGTATAATTTTCTTACTTACATGTAAATTTCTGAATATTCTTAAAGCGAGAAGAGGTGACAATATATGAAGAAGTTATCTAAGGAAATCGACAATTATTTATCATCTAAAAATAAGACGTATACAGATTTAGCAAAAGAAATTGGAGTTGCCAAATCTACAGTTTCAAACTGGATTAATAAAGATAAAGAGTTATCTGTATATACTTTTTCTAAAATTACAAATGTGGTTTTTACAAACGATAAAGATAAACAGGAACAGAAAATTATAGAGTATTTAAAGACTTTAGATGATAGGTTAAATATTAATTTAAAAGTAGCGTTTGCATTGGCTCATTTAAACGATCATTCTACACTAATGGAACAGATTTATGAGATGTGTAAAGAAAACAATGATCTTGAAATGAAACGATTAGCAAATGTTTTTAATTTATATATTGAGCGTTTAAATGGAAAGAATGTTAGAGAAGTGTATTTAAATATTGAAAAGGCACGAGCTAAAAATAATAAGAAGAATTACGATATAGAAATTTTTTGTGACATACTTAGTATGTTGATTTTATGTGATTTGGGCGATTTTGGATTAATGGAAGGTTATAAAATTAGGATTGAGGATAATATTAGGTTTGTGACTAATGTTTACTTGAAACAATTATATGGATTTTGGGTAAAAGAACTTTGGAGTTATGCAGTATTAAGGAAAGATAAAAATTTAGAGTTTGAGAGAGAAAATAGACAACTAAGAACATCTAAGGATTTGAACTTTTTCCCTGTTATGGAGGCTTTGTTGAATATTAGAAGTGGGGAAAATGTTATGTTTTCCGATTACAAAAAAGCTTTATATTTCTTCCAAGAAGCATTGTATGTATTAAATGGTGCGAAAAGTAGTTTGAAATACAACATTGCATTAAATGATATTAATTTCATTAGGATAGTTTGGTGGAAAGATTTAGACAAAATTGATTTTGAAAAACTTCATCTTGCAGAATATGCATTATACTTGATTAAATTAGGGGAATTCCAACAAGCAATATACATATTGGAGCAAATAAGGCTGAAAAATGGTGAACTAACACCACTTCAAACATGTTATATGGGTATGGCTAAAAAAGATGTACAGTTAATAAAAAAGTCTATTGATATGTTCAAAGCGAATAACGATTTTTTATATGTAAAATTTGCAGAAGGAATATACAATGAATATGCAGAAAGTATAATATGAGATTAAGGGGAGGAGAGAACCAAGTGAAAAAGTTATATGCGTTGATGGTAGTTACTTTCCTGTTATTACCCATAGCAAATAGTTCACCAAGTAAAGTGGATGCGAAACAATATTACGCTAAAGTAGAAAACTTAGAAAATCAAAAACAATTTTATAGAATGATGGTCGATCCAGGTGGTGGAGGCTGATTCTTAATTTAAAATTTAATTTATATTTTTCAAAAGACATCGTTTAAGCGGTGTCTTTTGTGATTTTATAAACAGTTTTACAAATTCCTGGATAGGATTTTGTGAAACTATTGTATGTTTTTTCACAATGTAATACTAAAAGCGGAGGGTTAGTTATGGGGACAAAAGGATTAGGTGTAAATGAGTTGATTGAAATTGTAAAAGAAATAGACTTACAAACTTTTAGTGAAATTATAGAATTATGCGCAAGCTATGAAAATGAAGAATAAGAGAGTCTCATTATTGAGGCTCTCTTATTCTTTTTGTTCAACTTCCATTTTTAATTTAGTCGCGTATTTCAATAATTCTCTCTCGATTTGGGGCTTATATTCATCTGGTACACTCATGTATTTTTCGTGAAGAAGTCGTGCTAAACGCTCAACAGGATCTTCACCTTTTACTGTTTTTAATATTTCGGCATCTGGAATTTCACTTTGTAACAGTGATGCAGTGTTTACTCCTAGATAGCTTGCGATTTCTTCTAATTTATTGAGGCGAGGCTTCTTTTCACCAGTTATCCAACTAGAAACGGTTCTGTAAGTTGTTCCTAAATCTTTCGCCATTTGTTTGCGATCTACACCTTTTATAGCTATTAATTTCTTTATGTTTTTCCCTAAAACATTCTCTGTAATTTCCATTTTATATCACTCCATTTTTAGATGTTTAACAAAATAAGAAAAAATATCACTTAAAGTGATAAAAATATGAACTTTAAGTGTTGACTTTCGGCTTAATGCCAAATACAATGTAATTAAGGGAAGGGAGGGTGAAAAAATGCTAGCGTCAGAACACAAAACCATTGTACGAGAATATAGGGAATCCAAAGGTTTAAGTATTAAGGAAGTTTCTAAAGGCGCTAAAATTCCAATCGGCACATTATATGATGTTGAAATTGGGAGAAGGAGTCTCAAAGATAATAAAGCTAAAAAAATAGCAGATTTCCTTGAAGTTCCGATCGAGAAACTTTTCAGACCAACATATTATCGTGCAATACCCATCACAGATTGAATTAACCTCATGTTATTAATTACATCTATTTTGTTCATATTCCTACTAAGTGTATTGTAAATGAAATTCGGCTAAAAGACGAAATAATTATGACTAAAGTATATTGTTCTATATTTAGAAAGATAAAATTCTAAATATTCTGTCCTTTGAAAACTGAATAATCCTAAAGGAGCTGTAAAAAATGGTTTTGAAACGATCGTATCAAACACTACTACTCTTTACGAGTGTACTTTTATTCATTATGAGCTTCTTGATTCCACTGAATCCAGCCAGTGCGGAGGTAATCAATCGAGAAATGTATCAGATGGATTGGACCTATAGTCCGCAGTATGGGAAAGATGTTCGTACAGAGCTTCTAAAGAACGCTAGTGGTCAAATTGCGTATTGTCTGGTATACGGTTTAAAATCCCCAAATGGAGAGGATTTACCCGAAGCGGGCAAAACAGATGATGTATCCTATCGTGTCTTAATGAATGGGTACCCACAGAAAACACCAGAAAATTTAGGAGTTTCCAATTGGAAAGAAGCCCATTACGCAACCCAATTAGCTCTTTGGAATGCACTTGGCCAGATTTCTGTTGATGAATTACAGTTCAAAAATGCGGCTGTTCAAAAAGCGGCAAAGAACATCATTCATGCGGCAAATCAAAGCCAGGATACACAAGATGTCTGGATGAATGTTATTCCAACAGATAAACAAGAAGCACAATTAAACGGTGAATATTTCGAAACAACAACATATAACATTCAAACAAATGCGAAAAAAGGTACATTTCAAGTACAAATGAACAATGCGCCACAAGGCACACGTATTGTCACAGAACAAGGTGAAGTGAAAGAAACATTCCAACTAGGAGAAAAGTTCCGTATTCAAGTACCAAAATCCTCTAAGAGTAGTGAACTATCTCTAAAAGTCGTTTCAAATCTAACGAATGTTCATGCAATCGTATATAAAGGAACAAGTACGATTCAAGATGCAACTGTATTATTAGAGCGCAGTACAGAACAAGTAAGCACAGACTTACAAGTATTCTGGAAAGCAAATGGCGCCTTAAAAGTGATGAAAGTGGATGAAAGCAAAAAGCCACTACCAGGCGCAGTATTTGAAATCGCAAACAGCAATCAACAAGTTATGGGAACGATTACAGCTGACAAAAACGGTATCGCTGAAATGGGTAATTTAGAACTTGGCACATACACTGTAAAAGAAGTGAAAGCGCCTATTGGATATGTGCTAGATGCTACGCCAAAGCCTTTTGAAGTGAAAACAGGTGAAGTTGCTGTTGTTGAAATGAAAAATGTACAAATCAAAGGCAATATTGAAATTAAAAAAGTAAGTGATACAGGCAAGATTCTCCCAGGTGTTGAATTTACAGTATTTACGCCAGAAGGAAAGGAAATTACAAAAGTAACTACAAATCAAGAAGGGATTGCGAAAGTAAATTCTCTTCCGTTTGGAAAGTATTACTTCCAGGAAACGAAAGGATTAGAAGGTTACTTATTAAATCAAACAAAGTATCCATTTGAAGTAAAAGAGCATAATCAAACACTTACATTCGAAGTGAAAAACGATCAAGTAAAAGGAAATGTACAGCTTGTAAAAGTAGATGAAGATGGAAAAACAAAATTAGAAGGTGCAGTTTTTATCCTAGCTGATGAAAAAGGCAAGAAAATCAGTGAGCATAAGACAGACAAAAACGGGTTAATCAAAATTGATAATATCCCATTTGGAAAGTACCAATTCATTGAAAAAACATCACCAGCGGGCTATGTGCTGGTAAAAGACCCGATTCCGTTTAGCATCACTGAAAACGGAAAAACAATTGAGCTAGTTGTAAAGAATACAAAGATTAAAGGCTCAATTGAAATTACAAAAGTAGACATAGCCGATGGAAATAACAAGCTACCAGGCGCAGAGTTTACAATCTATAACGAGCAAGGCCAGGAAGCCGTGAAGGGAAAAACAAACGAACAAGGCATTGCAAAGTTTGAGAAACTTCCAGCAGGAAAGTACACATACAAAGAAACACTTGCACCACAAGGTTATGTGTCACATGAAGAAACATTCTCCTTTGAAATTAAAACAGATGGTGAAGTTATTAAACACACCGTAAAAAACAAAAAGATTGAAGGTAGCTTAGAAATTACAAAAGTAGATGTAGCCGATGGAAACAATAAGTTACCAGGTGCAGAGTTTACAATCTATAATGAGCAAGGCCAGGAAGTCGTGAAAGGAAAAACAAACGAACAAGGCATTGCAAAGTTTGAGAAATTACCAGCTGGTAAATACACATATAAAGAGACATTCGCACCAGAGGGATATTTAATCAATGAAGAAACATTCTCTTTTGAAATTAAAACAGATGGTGAGATTATCAAACATGTTGTAGCAGATCAGAAAAAAGAAGTTCCACCAACACCAGAAACGCCACAACCAGAGAAACCGGAACAACCACAGCCAGAACAACCAAAACCACAACCAGAGAAACCACAACCACCACAGGTCATTGAAAAACCTGTACCAACACCAGAGAAACCACAAAATATTGTAAAACAACCACAACCGATGAAAGAACAACCTAAGAAAGTAGAAAGTCATTTACCAACAACAGGCGGCAAGGCTGAAAATCCATATTGGAAATGGATTGGTGCTACATTTGTCGTTCTTGGTAGCATCCTAGCTGTTTACGCATTTAGAAAACGTAAGAATCAAGAAGTTTAAAAAACTCTCAACTGATAAGGGAGGGCGGGATCAAATGTGCATATTTGATGTACATTATCAAATCAATGATAGGAAATATACGAAATCATATTTACTTGCATTGGTGGAAGATGGGTTTCAGTTGCGAAAAAATATCCAACATGTTCTGATCAAAGAGCACCAACAAGAAATTACGATCCTTTCTACAGATTTAGAAGAATTAGATTTAGTAGCTTCATAATGAATGAAACCTCTTAGATGTACAAAATATTTCTATTTAGCGATATATAAAGATAAAACAATACAGGAGGATTTCTTATGAAACCAATTAAGCATATGCGAAGTAAACGCGGTTTTTATATCGGTTGAGTTCCTCATATAACACATACACCTTCAACAAATAAGCGTACAGAAGAATGGGCGGGAAGAATGGGAAAAAGCATGATTTTCTCTTCTCTCTTGGTCACGCTAGACCCTTACAAAAAAGCGCGCAAATCATAATATTCATAGGAGGACATTCTTTCACTGAATATCCTCCCCACTTAAAAGGAGGAAGCAAGATGGGAAAACAAGCGTATCAAAATCGTCAAGAATGCTGGGAAACGTTCTGGAAAGAACAAGTAAAACAAGAACTCTTCAACTATAAAACACTCTTAGATCAAATTAACAAACCTCAAAACGGGATCATGCAACCTCAAATCTTGATTCAACTAGCCGCTGAAGAACGAACACAAAAGCATCGTGAAAAACTAGTAGCCCTTGCATAAGGCCATTTCAAGGATAGAAAGGAAGTGAAGAAGTGGCGCACAGCAAGCTCGACAAAGAAATTGAAAACTTTATAGAAAAGAACTGGAAAATGCTTTTAGGTATAGGGGCTGTCGCATTTGTCTGGTTTTCTAAAGAAAAAATCCTCACAGAATTGATGAAGCTGGTGCCAACTGTAGTCGGTGTGTTTCGTGGGTTTGCCTTATTGATCCTGTTAGGAATTGTCATACGAATTGTCTTACATGGCATCTATTTATACCTAGAAAAGAAGCGGTATCGATACATATTATTCATTCCGCACATAGATGATGAAGTCACACCAGATAAACTAGGGCAAATGATTCGGCATGTACATGGTTCGGGCCGAAAACCTTTAGAACGCCTGTTAAAAGGGCGCGATTGGTACCGCATGACGATGTATCGTCCAGAGGGAGAAAACGAGCGTGTTCGCTTTTATGTAGGTGGTCCAGAAGATAAAATCAAACAGGTTGTGCAAGCCATACAAAGCGCCTATACCCACAGTGAAATTTATACCGTCCCAAAGGAAGAAATGCCATTTCCAACAAGGAAAGCGGTAGGAGGACGGATGGTATTAAAGAGAAAGCGGCTAGATGCCACGTTATCACTAGCACGCTATACACGTGATGTATTACCGATGTTAGGAAGTGCAATCGAAGAAAAGACATGGGTTGATGTTGCTTTTACACCAGATAACGGGTCTCAGCTGACAAAAGGGATTCGAAAAGCAGAAAAGGCCATTCGAAAGAAGAAAAAGCATGGGCTAGATGCCTTTGAAAAAGAAGAAATTCGCGCATTAAATAAGCGGTTTGCCAAAAATGAAGTCGCATTTCAAGTATCTGTTTCATTCGCAAGTGACTATTATCCTGGTGTACCTGTTATCAAGAACTTAGGACATATGGTGGCAAGTATTATGGCTGATGTGAATGAGCTGAGATATAGACGGTTTAGACGCAGTATGCCAGCTGTACCACATCCCGTATACGGAAAAATGATCTGGACGGGATCAGAGCTGTTAAACTTGTTCCATCTTCCGAATGTAACGGGTGATAAAAACAGCAAGACAGAGCGAAACATCTTGTATCTAGATAAAGGTGAAAACATGATACCAGATGATTTATTGTCCGAAGGCATTTCAATTGGTCATGTAATGCATCCCTATATTAGGGACCGATTAGTAAAAATTCAAGAAGATTTCTTCAAAAATCATGGCTACATTACAGGGAAAGTTGGGTCTGGTAAAAGTACCATTGCCATGAGATTGATGCAAAGTGTTATTGATAAGTGGCTAGAAAATCCGAATGAAGCGGGCGGATTGTCTCTATTTGATCCGACGGAAGATTTGGCATATGTAGCAATGAATCGACTCTTAAAAGCGGAAAAGGATGGGAAACAGGTTGATTGGAGTAAGGTTCATTTTATCCGTTTTCGAAATACAGATCACCCGCCAGCTTTGAATTTGTTTCATCGTTTTCCAAATGAAGATATCCAAACAGTGGTTGAATCCATTATGGAAATGATTAAGTTAATGATTCAAGGGCAAGCACAACAAACAGAACGATTACTAAGAGCGATTATTGGGACGTTACTTTGTGATAAGAGTCAAATTCATACGATTTTAAGTATCCCACTCTTCATAAGTGATGAACTATTTCGAGCAAACGTAATAGCCAATTTACAAGGGCCAGAACAAAAATATTACTCTCACTTTTGGAAATATGAAGTGGGAAGCGCGTTAGAAGACAGCACACAAGCGATTTTAAACCGATTAGATATCTTCCGTAATACGTTGTATTTAAAGCGTATGTACGGGCAAACAGGCTTTTCCTTAGAAATTCGAAAGTGGATGAATGAAGGACACCTTATCTTTTACGATTTAGCGGGAATGGGAAAAGAAGATACATTGCTTACAGTCGGTTACATTTGTAATCAATATCACCGCATCGCCCAACAGCGGCCGCATGGTTCCAAACTACATTTAGGAGTTATAGATGAAGCACATGACGTGCCAGTACCCGTTCTTCCGAAAATCATTGCGAAGGATCGGAAGCATGGATTTGGATTATGGGTGATTACCCAGCAAGTTTCGGGACAGCTAGACAGAGAGTTAACAGACATGTTAACAGAGGCGGGCGGAAATTACTTTGTATGTAGGCAAGGTCATAATTCCGCGAAAACGCTAGAGGGCATTATGCAAAAGCAATTCCGTACAGAGTATTTACAAAACCTTCCTAACTTAGTTGTAGCGATTCAAACGCAAGATTATATCAGAGGTGAAGCAAAAAATGTGTGGTGTACCATACGTGTTCCACCATTAGACCGCTATCTACCAAATGGGAAAGCGGCCAATTACAAAAACGAAAAAGAAATTCATGCATCAAATGAATGGACCAGAGCAAAGATTCATTCTTTAGAGCAACAAAATGGGAAAGCAGGATTAGAAATCGACAAGGAAATTGATGAGTTCCTATACGGAAAAGGCAAGTATCAACAAGCCGAAAAAGTCAATTTAACGAAAGAAGAACCTGTTGTGACATCGGGGCTAGATGAATTAGAAGAAAAAGTACCTTCCAATGAAGAAGTGAAAGAACCTGTTTCCGAAACAAAGCCAGTTGAACCCACACATCAAGCGCAAATTATCCCATTTCGAAAACAAGCTACCGAAGCGGTAAAGGTGAAAGAAGAAAAACAAGAAGTGAAACCGCCAGAAACACAAACAAAAGAATCAGAAATAGAACTTCCAGAAGAAACGCCGATCATTGAACCATTAAAAAGTGAGGATGAAATGGAAGCAGTTATGAAAGGAGAAAAAAGCATTTTCGATATGTGGGAAAAGGAGTAGAGACTATGTGCAGTATGTTGTTATTGGAAGAAGACCAAAACTTACTCATGGATATACACAATCACATCTATGTTGATATGGAGTATATAACAGAAAAAGTATATCCGAACCATAAGAAAAAATCAGTATACTACCGTTTGAATCGTTTGGTACAAGAAAAATATTTAAAAAATGAATTACTACCCATACCTGTTTCAAGAAACCAGGTTCGTAAATCTGGAAGACCGCAAAACGTATATACGCTTGCGGCAAAGGGAGTAGAAACAGTTTGTGGATTAAGAGGGAGTGTACATTGGAAAAGTAGTTGGTCCCAACGTTCGGCATCCTTTGTGTATCACAGTTTAATGTTAGCAAAGATTGAATGTGCCATGACATTAATATCGAAGAGAGAAGAAAGATTGGAACTAAAGGAATGGATTAACGAACCGCGGGCTACATTTCAATATGCAAAAGGAAAAAATCGCGTCATACGCCCAGACGGGGTTGCGGTAATTGGATTAAAAGAAGCGATTGATAAAAACATTGGTGTATTCATGGAAATGGAACGTTCTTACGGATCAAAAGAAGTATTAGAAAAAAAGATTATCCGTTATAACGATTTCATGACGCAAGAAGGAAAAAAGGCAGACTATCGGACACATGCTGGTATGGGATATGAAATACCGATATGGCGCCTGGTATTTGTTGCAGGTAGTGAAAGTAGGGAAAAAGAATTGATTCGCTACTTAAAAGGCGTAAGCAGTCCAGAAATTCCAGTTTATATCACACTGTTTCAAGATATATTGCAAGACCCATTCGGGAATATTTATCTGAATATTCAAAATCAAAATGAGAAAGTGAGGTTCTAAGAATGTGTTTCGGTTTATTTTATCGATAAGCGCCAGTATTTTTCTGTTAGTTGTCTTTTCAGATTGGTTATTTGAAAGAGTACCAGAATCACGAGAAGCCTGGGAAGCGGTGAAAAGTAAAGTGGTGGAAATTTACTATACGCAAGGATGGGAAGGCGTGTTACTTCTCTTCCTGGTGGTAGTGGGAATATGGAAGATGGCCGATAGTCGATCATGAGGGGGAGATAAACGATGTTTACACATAAAAACACTTATGAAAGAGGAAATGTGGGAGAAGTTGAAGCTCAATTTCTAGTGGAAATCTATGAGGGAATAGGTTGTGAGGAAGTACATGAGATTTGTTTATCTCAAACAGATGTATATATGCAGAAATTTTATCTGATGGAAAACGGAAAAATTATCGAAATAGAAATCGGATTAGATACAGATGAACTGGAATGGAAGTGTGATGGAGTAGAACTTACAAAAGACAAAGCCAGGTTAGAAATTGAGCGTGAAATCAGCTGTTATGACATGTTCCAACAAGCAAGGATAGACAAAGGGTGGATGTTCAAAGAAAAAGCACAAAAGTTTCTCACAGTTTTAAGAGAAAGGGAGAGTGCATGATGGATGAATTAGAAGGTTTAGAGTTTGTAAGGGCGTTTCGGGCTACAGATGGGGCGTCCTTTGAAGTAGGAAAGGATACAGGAAAACGGTATGTGGTTCATGCTAGATTCCCATATATCACAGGTAGTCAAACGAAATTCAACAATTTTATCAATTATGCAAGAAATGAAATAAAAGATGAATCAACCGCGGTTGGCATGGCTTCATTCGCTTGTGATTGCTACGAACGATCTTTACGCCAGTACCGAAATTGAAAGGGGGATGAATATGGTTCAAAAGGTGAAACAGTGGTTTGCAAAAACATTTGAAAGTAAACAGGGGAAGGCAAGGACAGCCACAAAGATTCCTTCCTATAAAGGCCGCTTAATTGGAAAATGGGCCTTTTGGCTCCTGTTTTGTTGGATGCTGATTGTATCCATCACAACCGTAGTAAAAGGAAAGGGAGATACACAAGCAAAGGCTAGCACCATTCCAAAAGAAGTCACACAAAAACAAAACCTTGCCACACGTCCAGAAGCGATTGAGTTTGCGCGCGGATTCGCAAAAGAATACTTTACTTGGCAAAGAGGGGATGAAGGCAAGAAGAAGCGTTCAGAGCACTTACAGCTCTATGTACCGAAAACACTTGATCCACAAGTTGGTTTGGATTTTGCAAGTATACAATGGGATTCCCATTTTCTATACGCAACTGTATTAAAAGTAGATGAGGTCACAGATAAAGAAGCAAATGTAATTTTTAAAGTGAGATACAAATTAAGCCGCATGAAAGCAGATAATAGCGGACCAGAGGATAAGGAAGTGATCCAGCAAGTGTCGGTTCCTGTTCAATCAGATGGAAAGGCTTTTGTGATTAGTGGATTCCCTCAAATTGTCAAGGTGAATGAAAAAGCAGAAGTACCAGAAGAAAAAGAAGGAAAAGAAGGAAAAGAACGAGAGGAAATTCATGAAATGACTGTAAAAGAAGACATTCGAGAATTTTTGCCAACCTTTTTTAAATCCTATACTACCGCAACACAAAAAGAGCTCGCGTATGTTTTGGCCAATACAGATATTAAAGGATTAGAAGGAGCCATGAAATTTGAAAATGTACTTTCCTCGAAGATTTATCCAGGAAAAACAAAAGGCACATATGAGGTACAAACAGAGGTTTCTATGATTGATCCACATTCTGAATCGAAAATGAAAACAGGTTATACGTTGTTTGTCAAACAAGATGGAAGGCAATGGATCGTAACAGACTTAAAAACAAAATAAGAGAGGGGCATGTGTATATGTTCAATATAAATCACTTTGTGTTAGGAATTGGGTTGGAAGGATTTTTCGAAATGATGAAGACACAAGGAACATACGCGTTATATTGTGCGTTTATCATTGTTATCTTGATTGTAGCGGCAAAGCGCGCATGGGGAAAAGCGATCACGTTAATTGTTGGCGGCGGGATAGTTGTATTCTTCATTAACAAACCAGATGCATTAAAAACAATCGGAACGTGGTTAGGCGGATTGTTTGGCGTCTAAGTAAGGGATGGAAAGGAAGAGGGCTACATGAAGGAAAAAGAATCAAAATCTATCATTGTCTATTGTTTCGGAAGCTATATGAACTATATGCGAAGACAGTACGAAATTATGGGGTACCGTCTTCCGCGTGCGGTTACATGGAGGGCACTTGGTTATTTTGCGGCGGTAGAAGCGGGGCTTGTAGCCTTCCGCTTCCTTCCTCCCTTTAAATGGATATTTGGAGATATGATCGATCAAGTTTGGCTCATGTATTATGGTGTGATTCCTCTTTTCCTCGTATGGGGCGCGGATAAATATAAAACAGATGGAAAATCACTTTTCTCTTTTGTTCGGTCCTGGGTTACATTTCGTTTACGTAAACATCAAATTAGCCGATTAGTGACCTTGCCTAAACTAAAAAAACATGTGATTCGTGGTCATGTGTGTGTGCAATATGACGTTAAAGATATACCAATCGTACATTCATCTAGTGAAGAAGAGAAAGACATACACGCTTATAACCTAACATTTTTACCCCAAAAGGAGGAAATGAAAGATGTTGAAAACGATGAACAGATCACCATTAAAGCACGTTGAAAAGAATTTAGCGTTTAGTACAGATGGAAAAGTATCCGCAGTATATGAAGTAGACGGATTCGAATACGATCATCAAGACGAAAGCACGAAAAAAATATATTATCGCAATCAACTCGCTCTTTTTACCCATCAAGAATATGATGTCCACTTACTTGTGATTCCTCGTACAACAAATTCAGATGAAATTCTGGATGAACATATTTCCACTTTAAAAGGGCCAATGGCACCTACAGGACGCTTTCTTTTCAAAAAAGTAAAAGAATATTTACGAAATGCGGCCATTGCGAAAGAGAACATGGAATATCGCTTTTTCGTTTTAGTACAACTGAACATGGAACAGAAGGAAAGACAAATTCGTAACCCTGTCGTAGAAACATGGAAGTTTATGAAGAAGATAAGAGAAGGCTTTGCAGAGACAGCTCAAAATATATCGGGTATGAATGTGACGGATATTTTAGAAGAGGAAATTGAAAATTATTTAGAAGTAGAAGACGTGTTATTTAGCCAGGTTAGAGGGGCCTTTCATAATACAAGACGTGCGAAACCATCTACAACACGCTTTTTATTCCATCATAACTTTAAACGTGGCATGAAAGAACTGAATCGGGACCAAAACTGGAAGGTAGGTTCTACAGTTACGTTGCAAAATGAAGAAGGAAAGGCGGTAAAAGTACGCCGCCCAGATTTACAAGAAATGATCCAATTAACGGATACGGTGATTGATGAAAGCCCAGGACGTTCTCTTATACTCGAAAGACAAAATGAAGAAGGGGAAATTGAAACCTCTCATGTTGCTTTTCTTGCGGTGAAAGATATGCCCGAAATATCGGCGTTTCCTGGTGGAGAGTGGATTTATCGCATTCAATCGCATTCGTTAAAGTTTCCTGTTGAAATGAGTATTCGAGCGTATCACTTAGAAAACCAGATGGTCACACAAAAGCTCTCAAATAGTGAATTGGAATTAAACGATCAACGTCAACAAGCAATGGTAGGTGGTCGCACAACAGATTTAACAATTGATCGTAAAGCAAGAGGCGTCAAAATTGTAAAAGATCGATTTGAAACAACAGGAGCACCTGGATATGAACTAAGTGTACTGTTTTGTGTATATGCCGAAGATGAAAAAACATTAAAATCACGCGTCAATACGCTCATTACAGAATATCGCAAAATGAAAATTGAATTGGTCAATCCATTTGGAGAACAGTTAGCATACTTCTATGAGTTCTTACCAGGTTCTAAACGTTATAATACGGATTTCAAATTGTTTGTGGAGCCAGGTGTACTTGCAATGGGCATGTTCGGGGCCACAACACAAATTGGTGACAATCAAGGATTTTACATTGGAAAGACAAAGAAATTAAATCGTCCTGTTTTTGTTCGTCCCGAACTAGCGGCGAAAGCATTAGATAACATTGTGACAGCATTTGAAAGTTTATCGGTTATGTTCGCGGGGCAAACAGGGAAAGGGAAATCGTTCCTAATGAACTTACTCGCTTTCTGGATTGTTATGAGTGGCGGAAGGGCATTTATCATCGATCCTAAGGGGGACCGCACAAGATGGCCCGAATTATTGCCAGGGTTCAATGAGGATACCTTGCAAGTATGGACGCTTGGGAAGGATAAAAAGGATGCGGGCTGTTTAGACCCATTCCGAATAAGTGCAACAATAGAAGATGCAAAGAGTTTAGCACTTGAAATTTTAACGTTTCTATCGGATGTAGGATTAGAGGATATCCGATATGACTATTTATATAAAGCGATTGAACGAGTAGCAAAAAAAGAAGACGCATGTTTAACTTTGGTTCGTAAAGAACTAGAGGAAATGAAGAAAGAACCTAACTTATTACCAACTGAATTAGAACGATTAAACGCTCTTACAAATCGTTTAGCAACCTTAGAAGGCATCCAGCTAGGAAACTTATTGTTTGGTAGACCTGGTCAAGATTATCGCGTATTAAGCCTAGAACGTCCATTACAGGTATTACAAATTCAACATTTACGCATTCCGAAATCAGAGGAAAAGAATGAAAGTGTTACAGATAAATTATCTCGTAGTATCTTAATTGCATTAGCGGCATTTGGTAAATCCTTAATGCATTCCGATCGTAGTATTTTCAAAGTATACCTACAAGATGAGGCATCCAGTATTTTGAAAAATAAAGAGGGTGCGGCGTCTTCTGACAAAATCATTCGAGAAGGACGTTATCACAATATCGGATTGTATTTAGGAACACAAAACGCATCCGATTATCAATCTGAAAATAAAGAGGTTGCAAATGTGGGTATGAAGTTCTGTTTTGCGCTGAAATACGATAAGGAAGCGGAAGAAATGTTACGTTACTATAACCTACCGGTCACAGAAGAAAATATCTTGATGCTACGTCAATTACGACGCGGCGAAGCCTTATTCCAGGATATTTTCGGCCGAACAGCGGTTGTAGAAATCGATCCTGTTTTCCAAGAATTAAAGACTGCATTTGATTCCTCTACAAAAACTGACGAAGAACGAGCGCAACAATTGGCGTAATTCTTATTACAATACAGATAAGGGTATTATGAATTATCTGTATATAGGGGTGGAACGATGAAAAAATTACGTATGTTATCTGGATTATGTGTAGCAGGAATGTTAATGGTAACGGGTGTTGCGGGTTGCTCAAATGAAACAAAAAGTAATGCGAATCAACAAGAAAGTCAGAAACAACGTGATATAAAAGAAGCGGATAAAGCCGCGATGGATTATGTAAGAGCTTATATTGAAATGGATTCAAATAAGATTAATGATTTGTCATATAAGAAATATGATTTAGGTAAAGATGAAGTTATGCATCCTGATGCTAGCAAAGGAATGAAAGAACGATACGACTTATATCGATATGATTTGAAAGAAAGTGAAAGTGAGTATTACTATCGTGTAAAGTATTTTGATCCTGTAGAAAACGCCCAAATGGGAATAAAGTTAAAAATGATAAAAGACAAAAAGGACGGAAAATGGAAAAATTACGAATGGAACTGGGATGGACATAATAGTTTAGATTCTATTGTGGGAAGTATAAAACCAGTTCATGTTCATAAATGGGGGCAAAAGGAATGAAAAAACTTTTCTCTATTTGTATGATTCTTGTATTCTTTTTACTACCGTTAGGGTCCCAGGTGGCCCTAGCGGAAGATACAAAAACGGAAGAAAAACAGGAACAAAAAGGAGCACGAATCTCTGAAAATCTATTTAGTGGATACACAGATGGTATTTACAAAGATAAGTATTATGAAATTGATACGTACCAACCAAAAGAAGATGAAAAAAATGTATTTCAAAAGGTTGGCGGGTACTTGTTTGGTGATGATAGCGTAGGGAAAGACTTGCAAAGAATGTTGTATACAACTTGTCAATGGTTTGGAAATATAGCGTTTCAGTTAAATGTGATTCTTGGCCAATTAACAATCTTTTTAGTCGATCAAGCGTTGAACTTGGATATCGTAGATGCTGTAGCGGATAAATTAGGAGCGGCTATGCAAAATATTGCTGGTATTGAAAAAGGTGGCTTTCTATCTTCTGGGCTATTTCCAGCAATTATTGGCATTGCATGTGTGTTATCAGCTTGTTACGCAGGCTATATTTTCTTTATTAAGCGCCAACCATCAAAAGGTTTAAGTGAGTTAGTGAAAACAGTACTTGTTATTGCTTTTATTGTTACGTACATTGGAAACGCAAGTACGATTTTAAAGAGTGCGAATACGATTAGCTCTGAAATTAGTGTGACAGTATTAGCGAAAGCAACAGGAACGGTTGCGGGTGATCCAGGGCGTTCCAAAGCGGATGCAATCTTTTCAGTGAAAAAGCAGATTTGGGATTTGTTAGTTGAACGACCATATTTATTTTTACAGTATGGGGAAGATTCAAAAGAAAAATTAGGTGCTCAACGAGTAGATGAATTGTTAGCGAAACCTTCAGGAAAAGATCGTGATGACTTGGTACAAAAAGAAGTGAAAAAAGGAAACCAAATGATGGTCATTTCCTCTGTAGGAGAGCGCCTTGTATTTACAATCATGTATTATGTCGTGAATACATTCGCAGGTGTTCCAGTCATTGCGTTTTGTTTACTAATTGTAGCATTCCAATTATGGTTCCTTGCCATGAGTATTATCTCACCAATCGTCATGGCGGTGGCTCTATTACCAGGACATCGTAGAGTAATTGAAAGTTGGGCTTCACAATGGATTCGCCCATTAGCATTAAAAATCTTTATGTCTGTTATGCTTGTCATCATCTTTACGATAGCAGAACTACTATACGTTTTACCAGAAGCGGGCGTTGCAGGATATGTGTCTACAATGACTTTCCAAATTCTTGTTTTCGTTCTTTGCTATCTGTTTAGAGGAAATATTGTTGCGGCCTTTAGTAAAGTACGTGGCGTGTATGAAACGGTCACAAATATATCCCTTATGACTGAAAACTTTGTAGATAAAGGAAAAGAGTACGCTGGAAATACAATGTCTTATATTGGAGACAAAATGGGAGCACATTTTAACAGCGCGGCTGAATTAGCGGCGGCAGGCGGCCAGTTAGAAAATGCAGGGACAGACGACGAAAAGGCAAAAACCAACCCGTTAGTGCAAGCCAATATACCGAATGATTTACCAAATAATCAAGCGGAACAAGAAAAAGAAGAGAATCAAAAGAAAGGCAACCTTATTTCCTTACAGGATCGTGATAAAGATGGGAATTTACCACAGCAAGGAGAGGAAGGAAAAGAACAAACGTTACCAGGTGAGGAAGAGGCGCCAATGCAACAAGACCTTATCAGCTTAGATAAAGAAGCATTAGAACAAGAAATGGAAGGACAACAAGAAGGAACAGAGGTAGAAGAGCCAGAAATGGAGGCTCAACCAGAGCTTGTATCTTTAGAAGATGAGGAAATCCCAACAGGGGAAGAAACACAAGCTGGTATGGAGGCTTATGAAGAAATTCAAACAGAAGTACCACTAGAAGAAATTCCGACTGATATAGAAGTACATGAAGATGTACAACAAGAAGTACCAGAACAACAAATGCCACTAGAGGAAGTTTCAAACGATATGGAGGCATATGAAGAGATTCAAACAGAAGTACCAACACAGGAACTTCCATTAGAGGAAGTGTCACCAAATCATGAAACATTTGAAGAAATCCCATCCGATATCCCACAACAAGACATTCCAACAGAAGAAATTCCGATGGATATTTCAAGAGAAGAGATACAACCAGAACAGGAAACTTCAACAAATATTCCACAACAAGAAATCTCAACGCCAATTGAAACAGAGGCAAATGAACCTTTAATACCAGATACAATTCGTGCAGATGTAAATGAAGAAGGTGTCATTGTCCCTCATACACCAGAAACAACAAGTGCAGATATTCCAGATGCTATTCCTGCAAAAGTGAATGAAGCGGTGGAAATTGTCGCAAAAAATACTCATATAGATGTCGAGTCAACTATACAAAACGAAAATTCTTCTGACTCATTTATCCCAATGGAATCCATTTCCTCTTCTGATTTAACACGAGTAAATGAGAAAGAAGTAAGCAAAAATGAACCGATTCAAGGAGAAGCGGAAACAATCGATACACCAGATATACAATATGGAGCTGTAGCCGCGGGAAGTGAAAACTGGATGCCTTCTACTGATTCGCAAAACTTAGAGAACTTAGATGATTTGGAGCCACCAAAAAAAGATGAGTAGAGTCCTAAACTTTTAGGACTTTACTATTTTTTTACGAAAAAAGGAGCGATATAGCTATGAAAAACTGGGGATTAACGTGTATGAAAATGGTGAGTATCAGTATTTTTCTTTGTATTGGGTGTTTGGGATGGATGAACATAATCATTCTTTTCGTACAGAGAGAATGGCCGACAGATTTATTAGGATGGATTGGTTTAGGATTACTTATCTGGTATACGCTCATTCTTCTAACTCTCCAAATTATCCATAATGAGTTACGTTGCTCTATTGATGACAGGGCCAAACTAGCCTTTTTCATTTGGTTTGTAGGAATCGGTCATTTTGGATTATTAGACTTTATACAAAAACAGCAATCTATTGTTTTAACGTTACTATTTCAGGTTTTTGCGATTATACCTATTCTTTTGGCCCTTACATATGGGCTGATTGTTCGAAAATATTCCAATCAATCTTGATACATGTTGTAAGGGGGAAGGGATGATATGAGACCAGAAATAAAAGAAGTCGTAGACAAAGCGATACAAGAAGATATTGCACAAGAACAAAAAAAGAAGAAAAAGAAATCCTGGTTACTGACATTTCTTTTTGGGAGTTCTACTTTCACGATAGGATTGTTCGTCTGTATTGGATTTCTTTTATTTATCGTTTTGGGGCAAGGCATTGGCAAAAAAGAAGAGGAAGCGCCAGCAACCATCCCAAGTAATGGAATGACGGTTTGTCGGCCAGGTGGAAAAACAGTGGCACCAGAAGAATTACAGCCCCATTTAGGAGGCGTTTTTACAGGGAAAGCACAAGCCTTTTTAAATGCAGGAACACAAAACCAAATCGATCCCGTTTTATTAGCGGCCATTGCGAGATTGGAAACGGGGAACGGGACTTCTAACGCAGTAAAGAACTATAACAACCCTGGGGGCCTCATGGACCCTAGTAGTTCACAAATGAAAGGTTTCATGAAGTTTGCCACTTTGGATGAAGGAATCAACGCTATGGCGCGAAACTTATATAAAAACTATATCGGTATGGGGATTACAACCATAGAAGCAATTGGAGCGAAATATGCACCACCAGGCGCCGCAAATGATCCGCATGGCACAAATGGTTTATGGCCAGTATTAGTAAAAAAATTTGTGGCGCAAATGGGCGGCCTTACTTTCAATTGTGAAGCGGGAAAGCCAGGCGGCGTTGTAGATACTGGATCAGCAAGCTCACAAGGATTTATTCGTCCTATCGCTCAAACGACGATTACAAGCCCATTTGGACCACGCTGGGGCACCATTCATAAAGGTATTGATTATTCTTGTCAGGACGGTGTCACCGCAATTGCCGCGTCGAAAGGTGGCGTTGTAGAGTTGGCGGAATTTGGCGCTTCCGGTTCGGGTTTTGGCGGATACGGAAACGTGGTTGTCATCAACCATGGGAATGGATATTGGAGCCTATACGGTCATATGTCATCCATTACTGTACAGAAAGGGCAAAACATTGGAGTCGGTCAACAGGTAGGCGTTTGTGGAAGAACAGGGCAAGTAACAGGGCCACATTTACATTTCGAAATTAAAACAGCCTTTAAATTCGGGCAAGTCGACCCAGCACCATATTTGCCGAAATAAGTAGAAAGAAAGGGAGGATTAGGGGTCAACTACCCCCACTTAACGACATTGCGGTCTGTTTGAAGTGGGGGGGCGTCTGCAAAAATTTTACAGTGCTTCTACCCTCATAGAGAGCAATTACGCTTGTTCCTACCCAGTAATACTAACGAGCAATGCTCTCCTACCTTAGTGTGGTGGAACATAAGGACGGTTGACTTCGCCCCTACCACAAGAGCTATACTCCTGCGGTAACTACACCAATATGTTCAATTCCTTTACAGTGTAGATTCATTGCACCAATACGGTCATCATTTGATTGGTATTGGCAATTGTTACACTTAAAAGTGTGTAGCTTTTTATTACGATTCGCTTTCTCAATGTGTCCGCACCTAGGGCAGGTTTGAGAAGTATATTTTGGATCTACCACAATTACCATTTGTCCATTCAATTCAGCTTTATACTCAAGCATTTGACGGAATTGGTAGAAAGCCCAAGACACAGAAACATAGCGGTTTTTCACTCGTACTTTTTCTGTCGCAGAACGAACACCTGTTAAGTCTTCTAAAACAAACATAGTACCTCTAGGATATTTATCAACGAGTGCCTTTGTAATTTGATGGTTTACATCAGTTACATAACGGTTTTCTCTTGAACCAATTTGTTTTAATTTCTTACGAGAAGATGATGTTTGTCGTGTTTGTAATTGCTTACGAGTAGCTTTAAATTTACCACGCTTATGCTTAACAACATTTCCGTTGTAGAATGTTGTTTTGCCTTGGCTATCATAAGTGGTCGCAAGGAAGTTGATTCCTAAATCAATACCAACGATATTATTTACATTTGCGAGCTCTAACGCTTGGTACTCTTTTGTCATCGGAATGTGTAAGAACCACTTTTTGTATTTATGTACTAATTTAGCAGTACCAAATCTCCAAGTACCGTTGAAGTATTTCTTCATAGCCTTACGCTCATAATTTAGTTTTAGGCGACCTTCAAGCGTGTTTACACTAAATTGGTTTTGGGTTAGTGAGTAATCTCGATTCCAGACTAAATCATATTCTGCAAGTTTGAATTCAATCAAAGACCATTCATGTCCATTTGATTGAGCCGACTTGTAACGAGCGATTACAGTTTTCATCACAGATTGAGCCATTTGGCTTTTTAGCCCAAATTGATTTCGTAAATCAGAATAATATAAGTTATTGAGATTTACTTGATTAAGGTTTTTTGTTTCGAATATGTGCTTTGATAACCAATTACAAGCCTTGCGGTAAGCGTTAGTTGTTATCTTTAGACTTTCAGCTTGATTATCGGAAACATGGATTTGTATTTTTGCAGTAATTCTAGGCATTATTTTCACCACCTATCACTAGTTAAATTGTAACAGATTTTTAGTGAAATTAAATAACTTAAATAGAGAAAGGAGGAGGCAAGGTGGAAGTTTCAGATACTTGATATGGTACAAAATCTTACGATTTTTAATGTACCATACCGTATCTGACGGCAATTCCTCCCCCACTTATCGTTGAGTTACACACTTCACATCATTGAAGTGGGGGTATCCTTGCCGATTTTAGATGAAACAAGGAATCGTTGGTTTAGTAATACTTGTATTAGTGGGTATCAGTGTATGGTTATGGAATCAAAATCGCACTTTACAACATAAAGTCGAGCAAACGGAAAAGAAATGGACGGAACAAGTAAAAGAGCTAAAAACAGAGAATCGAGCATTGGAAAAGCGCGTAACAGTTTTAACAGAAAATACCCAAGATAAAGGGCAAGAAGTAGCAAAACAGTTTGTAGAGCTGTTAATACAGAATGATAACAAGCAAAAAGAAAAGCCAGGATTTGAAAAGATTAAAGAAATGATAACAGGGGAAGCACGAAATAAATTATTAAATGCGCCAGAGGATGCACATAACCATATAGAAGATGATGGCTCTATGCACATTCAAACGAAAGCAAAGATAACAGATATGTACTACATCAAAACCGCTGATAATAAAGCGGATGTAACGGTTAAATATGATTATCTTGTAACGGTTGATGGAACAGAACAACAAGAAAAACACACTATGAAATTAAATTTAGTATTGGAAGGTGAGAAATGGTTTGTAGAAAATTATGAGTTCCAAATCAATACAGGAATTGAAGGACCGTAGGGAAAGGAATGAGGGGAGTTGGTAAATCAAAATGTATTGCATCATATCGGGTATGAAATATTGCAAGAAACGTTTGTATTGATTCGAAATGCATTTTCCTATTCAAGCCAAGATGAATCCAGTGTGACATATGTACGAGAAATTGCGGATGCCTTGCATAATATCCCGCATTCGATTCAGAAACAGCATGATACATTTTTAGAATTTGAGTTCAAATTGTTAGAAGAAACATTAATGCAGATGGACTTTGGAAAGGTTGCCGCGCAAAACATTCCCTATTTTAAAATGTATGCGGCATGTGTACAGCAATTGTTACAGAAGCGCTATAAAGAGGTTTAATCGAGTGGAAATGGAGATTAAAAATTGTTGGCGCAACATTTTTTACAGAATTTTCAATCGGATGTGTTGGAAAACAATGCATATATGATTTTCAACATAAAAAGTTTCCCTTTCAGAAAAAATGACGCTTCAAATTCGTCTGTAATTAATTTTAAATTAGTTATTAATACATTTGGTATTGAATAAGATTACATCTTTTATTCGGCCTTTCAAGTGGTTCAAATGAGTTTTTAGAGAAAAGGGGGGGTGAGGGTGATTTTTTTAAAAGTCATTGCATATATTTTGCTAAGTATAGGAGTTTGTACGCTTGTTTTGGCAGGAATTGCCGCGATTGTAAAGAAACAAATGATAATCGCAAATATAAACCTATTATTGGCCATGTATTATTTTTGTTCGGGAAGTCTTCTGTATTTGTGCACGTTATGGGAAACACAAGATATTTTCCTACAAGCCTTTTTGATTTTAATTGTGGGAATTGCGATTATCCGATTAAGAAAAAGCTGGTATGTACCGCAAATGCGTACCTATCTTCAAAAACAACAGGAGCAAGCGACAAATAAGAATGATCTGTGAGGAAATCCATGAAAAAAGGAGTGGAGAAATCTTGATACATCAATATGAATTGAACTTTTCAGTGATGTATAGTGGCAAGGTAACAGGCTCACAATCTACAATTATTCCAGCAAGTTCTTTAGAGGAAGCAAATGAAAAATTACAATCGGAAGTAAAGCGGCGATTAGGAAAATGTATTATAACAGTGAATGAGGCAAGTTTATGTGTTTCCGAAGATAGTCGATATGCAATCGAACAGAAATAAAAGGGGAAAAGCCTTGTTTATACAACAAGGCTTTTTATTATTTTATGAGCCTTTTATATAAAAAAGAAGAGATGTATTATCTCTTCTGGTAATTACCATGTTGTTTTATTTTTTGCAGCATCTTTTTCTTTCGCATCTGTTAACCATTTATCCATATCAACATGGACAACATTTCCATAATAATATCCTTCAAGTAAATGTTTTGTCATTAGCCCTTGATTATGTTCGCTTAGGTTATTATAAAACAATTCAGTAGCTACAATTGGGTATGAAACATCTTTGTTCGCTTTTCCGCACATCTTTGATGCTTGATTAACAGCATCTCCCATCCATACAACATCGTTTATTCCTGAACCATTATATCCAGCTTTAATCATAAGAACGCGTTCGTACGCTAATCCTATCCCAGCTTTAATAGGCTTGTATCCTTTTTTTTCAACTTGTAATTTAAGATATCAATAAGAGAATTCATTTTAAAGGCTATAGCGAATACTTCATTTATATCCGCCTTATAAGGTGTTTCAAAAATTGCTGAAACGCAATCCCCCACAATATTAATTTCCTTACACAAACTCGAACCGTTTATTATAGCAACCATTTCACAAATATACGCTCTATAAATCTTAGCTAGAACACGTGGTTGATGTAACGTAGGTAGTTTAGATGAATCCCGTAAATCAATAAATAATGCTGAATATTTTACATAATATCCATTTGTATAAGTTAGATCTTCTCTTTTTGGGATGCTATCTTTTTCTTCAAATAAACTACTAGAATCCAAGATTTCACCTATACGGTCCAAACTTTTTTCGAACTCATAACTTTTGTGGTTAGATTTCAAATTAATTCCCCCTTGTTATCAAGCTATTTACTTTAAGTTCATTTGACTAATTTTGAAAATGTTGTTGACTATTCAGTTGAACTGTATTAAATTATTATTAAGTTGAACTATATAGTCGAACTGAATAAAGGGTGAGGATATGAAACATAAATTATTGCCGTTGTCGGAAACCATGCATTATATTTTATTAGCTATGCGTGAACCACTCCATGGCTATGCCGTAATGCAGGAGATAGAAAAGATAAGTAACGGTACTGTTATTTTAGCAGCTGGTACATTATACGGTGCGATTGAAAACTTGAATAAGCATGGTTGGATTGAACCTGTTGGAGAGTTAGGTCGAAGAAAAGTTTATATGATAACTGCAGAAGGCAGCGCCATTTTGAAGATGGAACAAAACAGGTTATTACATATTTTATCCCTGTACGAAGGAAGTGAATCTAATGAAGATATTTAAGATGTTTTTTGATATTGAAAAAGAGGAGCAATGGATGAACGAGCAATTACAAAAAGGCTATCGTTGTACAAATATTAGTGGATTTGGAATATACACTTTCGAAAAAACTGACAAGAGATATGTTATGCGACTTGATTATCAAGATTATTTGCCAAAGAAAAAGTTGGTTGAATACAAAGGGATATATAAGGATTTCGGTTGGAACTATATAAAGGGGCCCTGGCTTAGTGGAATACGGTATTGGCAAAAAGTAGATAATAATCAAAATGAAATCTTCTCGGATCGCCAATCAAAGGATAATTATTATAAAAGATTAATGAGTTATTCATTTTGGTTTGGTACGCTGTGTTTAGCTTATTCTTATATGTTTTACAAGGGTTCGGGATTATATCATGAAGGTCTTTGGAGTATGAAAGATTCATTATTTTGGAAGGCATTTTTATTTGAAACTCCATTTGTCCTTGTGAAGTTGTCTCCCACACTTCTGTTTGTTTTTTTTGGTAGCAGTTTCTATAAAAATTATCGAAAGTATTCAATGTTAAAAGAAAAATAAACGTTTTTGAAATCTTCCAGAATCGGGCGCGATTCTGGAGCAAACACAGGTAGAAAAATGATTAAACTTTTATAAAAAATTATTCACTAGTAACAAATAACCCAAGCATTTTGATCGAAATTTTTCAAAATGTTTGGGTTTCTTCTGTTGAAAAATCAATTTTTGTAATATGCTTTTGATTAAGATTTATTACAAACCAACAGCATTCACGGCAAGCTTATGGGTTCATAATTTATCAACGGCAAAGATATGCTTCCTTTAGCAGCAACTTTATGGGTAAAGTCATATCATTGAACTAAGCTACGAAAATGAATTTTATCAATACGAGTTTTTTATTTTACATATTAAAATTGAAGTACCCTTTCAATGCATACTGACCCCTTTACAAATCGTGAAGGGATTTTTTATTCAATAAATGAGTTTTACAAAAGATACAAAATGTTAAACTTATAAAACCCCTTGATATCAGTATTTATGCATGAGATCAATAGGTCTTTATTTGGATATTTAATGGTGTATTTTACAAATTATAAAAAGATATAAACTTAGTTTTATTTTTAAAATGTAATGTACTATCTTGAATATGTTTATGTATTGGCATTTTTATTTGTATTTTGTATATTAAACGTGAGTTTTCCTTACAGTAGGCAATCTTTCAATTTCTATGAAAGCCAACTAATCTGTTAATTATGTATGGTAGCAAACAAGCTCTTATGTCTACGGATATAAGAGCTTGTTTGCATATGGATCACTCTTTTATGTACAATGAAAGAAAAACATCATATGAGGTGGGGAGATGAAAACCCATGTCCAACCAACAATTAGTAAATTTACGTATTGATTTTGCTTTTAAACAATTATTTGGCACAAGTGGAAATGAAGATATTTTAATTGCTTTTTTAAATGCTATGTTGCAAGGTTCTTTAGAATCACCTATTGTTTCTTTACAATTAGAAGACCCACACTTGCATCGAGAACATGAAGAGGATAAATTATCGATTTTAGATATTTCTGCAACATTAGATACAGGAACAAAGGTAAATGTAGAAATACAGCTGAATAACAATCATGACATGATTAAGAGAAGTTTGTATTACTGGGGAAGGCTATATGCATCCCAACTAAAAAAGGGAATGCCATATAGCTCTCTTCATAAAACAATTACGATCAATTTGTTAAATTTCGTTATGTTTCCTGAATACGAGGCATTCCATACAACAGGAATCCTATGGAATCAACAGCAACAAAAGAAGTTAAGTGATGATATAGAAGTTCATATTGTGGAAATTCCAAAACTCATGCAACAGTGGCGGAATGAACAAGTAAATCCCTGGGAAGATTTGTTTGTTCGTTGGTTATTATTACTTCCAGCGAATGAAGATGAACATTTAACCCAAACATTGGAGGATATTGCGATGAACCAAGACCCTATTTTACAAAAAGCGATAAATAAATGGGAACGTATGAGTCAAGATTCTTCTTTCCGACAAGCATATGAAGCAAGGGAAAAAGCTCTTATGGATGAGGCTGCAAAGTTTGCTTATGCAGAACAAAAAGGCATTGAAAAAGGTATTGAACAAGGAAAGATACAGCTTATTCGTGGTATGCACAAAAACGGAATGCCAATAAAAGATATTGCGAAATTTACGAACTTATCTATAGAAGAAATACAAGAAATTCTTGAATTATAAATGAAGAAATGAGAACGTATGAGTCGAGGGAAAAAGCGTTGATGGATGAAGCCGTGAAATTTGTTTATGCTCGTAATAAAGAAAAAAAGAAGGCATTCAAGAAGGGGTTCAGCAAGAGAAAATACAAATGATTAAAGGTATGCATGAGCTTGGTGTGCCAATTGAAACGATTGCAAAAGCAAGTAAATTAAGTATAAAAGAAGTTAAAGATATTTTGAGGGGAAATTCATAATAAACAACTAAGAAAGCAGATTGAAAAATTCAATCTGCTTTCTTAGTTGTTACAATTTATTCTTTGGTTATTACTATTTTTAGCGAATGGATATGAAAAATCAGCTCAAACATTGGAGGATATTGCGATGAACCAAGATTCAATTTTACAAAAAACAATAAATAATATTTAAAATTTTTATTAATATATAAAACAAATAAACAAGCCTAATTTACTATGTTTGTTTGTTTTATATATTTTTGTTTTATATGTTTTATATGTTTATATGTTTTAAGGATATATAATCCTTTGATATATAAGGGTTTTTAAGGCTTAACTATAACAAAAATGGTTTTAAAGATAACAAATTTGGTTCTAGCTATAACAAAAATGGTTTTAAAGGTAACAAATCTGGTTCCTTTATTATAACAAAAATGGTTTTAAAGATAACAAATCTGGTTCTAGCTATAACAAAAATGGTTTTAAAGGTAACAAATTTGGTTTCTTTATTATAACGAAAATGGTCTTAAAGATAACAAATTTGGTTATGTATACGCTGAACCATATTTGTTAGTATTTGATTAAAATATACCCTTTCCAAACTTGTTTACATAACTATATTATATGTTTTAAATGAAATTAATCTGAATTCCTTTATGAAAATTAGAAAGCATTTAAGGAAAACTAAAATTTGGTTATTGAAAATTAACTATAACAAAAGAGGTATATTTGTTATAGTTATTATAGCAATAAAGCTGGTAAGGAAAGGACGTATGTAGATATGTCTCTAAAACAAGATTTGCAGATTAAAGAGAATAATATTGTTTCGAAATCTAATACTTTAATTGAAGCAAATTCACGTTTGAATTTAGTAGAACAAAAGATGCTGCTTTGCTTGGCAAGTAATATTGAACCAAGTGATCGGGATTTTAAAACATATAC
>NZ_JBNTQO010000024.1:0-64537 GCF_050630465.1 Bacillus basilensis
GTCCATATAAATATAGAACTCAGGTTGCTTAGTTGCGCTTTTTAAATACTGTCTACTTGACAGGGGTCACTCCATTTTAGGCTTCTCCTTTTATTTTGAAATGTATACAATGTCCAAATGGATCCTCGACTTGTAATATTCCATCTTTGTACGTAGCAATCTTGCCAATATTTTTTAAACTTTCACATACTTGCTCTTTTTGTTTTTCATCTGCTAATACAATTGTGAAATATTTCAAGCCAACGGAATTTGGCATTTGCGGTAGTATTCCTTCACCTTGCCACGTATTTAAACCGATATGGTGATGGTAGCCACCTGCCGATACGAACAACGCCCCATTACGAGCTGGGATTGTTACTTCAAAGCCAAGACCATCCACATAGAAACGTTTCGCTTCTTCCAAATCAGCTACATGGAAATGAATATGTCCCATCACAGTACCAGCTGGAAAACCGTTCCACGCACTTCCTTGCTGCAATAATTCTTCACCAGCTAACGGGTTACTAACAAATGGTAGTTCTCCATTCTCATCACGCCAAACCTCTTTTTGGCGATCATGATAAATTTCAATCCCGTTTCCATCTGGATCAGCTAAATAAAGGGCCTCACTAAAGTAATGGTCGGCTCCGCCGTGCAGTGGATATACCATTTCTACAAGATGACGAAGGACATTCGCTAAATCCTGTCTGCTTGGTAATAAAATTGCATAATGATATAACCCCGTTCTCCCTCTTTGCTTTGGTAAGGCTTCTTTCTTTTCTTCAATGATAAGGAGTGGTTCGTTATTTTCATTCCCAAATGTAACGACCATTTCATCTTCTTTTAGTACTTTCATACTTAGTACTTCTGTATAAAACTCTAGTGATTTCTTTATATTTGATACATATAAATGAACAACATCAAGTGTTGTATCGGGATGAAGTTGAAAACTCATCTTGTTAGCCCCCCATTTAAATTAGTTCTTCTTTGACATTTTCTCTTTTAAGAAATTATCTACAAAACCATCCGCTTTCGCAACAAATAAGTACGCACCCATTGCTAGTAATGCAAGTTCTAATTCGAAGCCAGGATTCTTTCCATCTCCTAATAAACCAGCTGACCATTTTACTTTTACAATTGCTCCAACCATAACAAGTGCAAATAATAATCCAATATATCTTACACCTAAACCTAGAATTAACAATATACCACCAACTAATTCTACTGTTGCTACACCGTATGCCAGTCCTCCTGGTAAACCAATGCTTGTGAACCACCCTGCAATATTGTCAATTCCTGATTGGAATTTTGTTAAACCGTGCATAAAGAACGTTACCCCTAACACGATACGAATAATTAAGTTACCAATATGTTGATTCATTTCTTTCTCTCCTTTATAGTTTTCTTATACAAAACTTTTATTTACATTACAAAACATACACTAAATTTTTTTATTCGTCAATTCATTTTCACTGGGAAAAAATATATTTTTTTTGCTATGATACAAATAGTTGTTTACAAAAAGGAGCTTGATTTTATGAATATTGGTTCTGCAATACGTGAAATTCGTCAACGTAGAGGCATAACAATCGCACAAATTTGTGAGGGAACAGGTCTTTCTAAAGGATTTATGAGTCAGGTTGAAAATAATAAAACATCACCTTCTATCTCAACTTTAGAAACGATTTCCAATTTCTTGAATGTTCCTCTTCCCTACTTATTGTTAGAACAAAAAGATCGGTTGAAAGTTGTCAAAAAGGTAGAGCGTAAATACAGTGTATACGGAAAAGATGAACAAAGAATTGAGCATGTTGCAGAGCAGGGTGGCCTTCGCCTAAATCTCGTAGAAATTCCTGCTGGATTTCCGAAAGAAAATACACCAAATGCACATGAAGGGGAAGAATGTCACCTTGTATTACGCGGCAAACTAGAAGTTCAACATGGAGAAGATATTGCAATTGTAGAAGAAGGTGATTCTTTCTCCTGGAATGCATGTGTTCCTCATATTGTTCGTAATATAGGGGAAGAAACTGCATTATTACTCATCTCTAGTCATGCGGAAAATCGGAAACGTGTTTATTAAACAAAAAAGAAGCCTGTAAATCAGGCTTCTTTTTATTCCCTTATAACTCCATAACTTGTCCCAACTAGTACAGTTTTTTCATGTTGATTGCGATAAACTGACTCGATTGAAACCTTTTTGTATCCTTCCATCTGTTCAACATTCGTTAAAGTTAATTCACAAGTGATCGTATCTCCTGCAAAAACTGGTCTAATAAACTCACTTACTAATTCTCTTGCTATGTAATGTAACTCTTCTCCTACTTTCGTTCCAATACTAGCAGTCAATAAACCATGAACCATTAAACGTCCATTTTCATCATATTCCATATGATGCCTACCTTTATCTCCTGTAATATTTGCAAATTCAAAAACCTCTTCCTCAGTAAATCTTCTTTCGTACTTAAATACATTCCCAACTTTTATACTCATTTTTATCCCCCTAATAATAAACAGAATTTTCTTTCATTTTATCATAAAATGAGTCTCAATTTATTTTCTATTATAAAAAGAATGAAAAATACTTATAACTGTACTTATTCTTTGTCTTTCGCTCTTTTACCGGTGCCCATCTCTTTTGGCAATTTGGTATCCATAGTACGCACATGTTCCATTTCTTGATAACTCTCTTACCTCAAAACCACAACTTCTATAAAAATCAAAATTACTCGCAGATGTGTGCGCAAACCAGTCGCCATGTGGTAGCTTTTGTAAACAAAGGGCGACAAGTTTCTTACCTAGTCCCTTCCCTCTATATTCACACTTCACAACTAAATTTACTATATTCGCGACCATGATTCCATCAGAAATGACTCTAACCATAGCAATCATCTCTTCTTCATCCCAAATTGTGAATGCCCATGTTGAATTTTCAAATGCTATCGTGAATTTTTCAATTTGCCAAGAAGGGATATTATCATTACTCCAACCGGCATCTTCGAATAAAGTTTTAATTGCATATGCAGGTACACCATTCGTTCCCTCACGAATAATAAGTCCATTATGGTAAATATACATGTAATCCCCCCTTTATTTTTATATACCATTCTTCAAAAGATGCAATTTACCTTTTTTCATCCAACGCGCTTAATGGAATACACGAGAACATCCATCCCATGAAATGAAGTTGTTTTCTCATAACTAAGCCCTGTTTTTCTAGCAACAAAGATTGAGGCAGGGTGGTCCGGATTAATAAGAGAAACTAATTTATTCATTCGTAACGCTTGAAAGCCATAGTCTCGAAATGCTGCCGCTGCTTCTTTCGCATACCCTTTTCCCCAATACTTAGGTAATAACCAATAACCAATTTCAATTTCCTCTTTCCCATCTATCTGCTGCTTTACTAATCCTGCATGACCAATTCGTATTCCCGTTTCCTTTTCAATCAATACAAATAAACCGAGACCGTTTTTATAGCTAGGGATCACCCATTCCTCCAAACTTTTTTTACATTGCATATATGTTTTTAACGTCCCATTTCCAATATAGCGCATTACCTTCTCATTTCCCCATAGTGAAGCATAGAACTGTAAATCATCCATTGTATATTTGCGAATTTGTAAACGATCTGTATGAAACATCTTTTTCTCCTTCCCACTAATTTGTACTTAACTACACGATCATGTTTTGTATATATACTAAATGTTACTATCTATTATAAATGAACTAACGGAAAAATGCAGAGTATTCAATCTCTCAAGAGTTTAAAAAAGGCAGTAGACAAATATTGTCTACTGCCTCCATATCATAACTAGCATACAGAAAACTACAATTGAGGGGGGTGTAGGATTTTCAAATATACTAGATACTTATCCCGTTCTAACGGGCGGTAAACTTTTCAATTATATGAAAGTGAAAAGTTTACCGCACATAAGAACCTTTGCGGTCATTAAGAGAGCACCGTTAAGTACTCAAATACACGCTGTGCTTTTTCTCCACCCATTCGTGCATGTTGAAGAAGGGAAATACCGTGGGGACCAGGTGCATGTAATGCTTCTGGTTGTGCTACTAAAATAGCTTGTACGACTTCTAATTCTCCAAGCATAGCAGCTGCGAAAATATCCATTCGAGCACCTTTTTCTAATAAATAAAGAGCAATATCTTTACGACCTACATGTGCTGCTGCTCCTAACGCACTTTCCCAATCTGATCCGTCCCAATTGTAAGAAGCATGAAGTAAGCTTGGCGATTCAGCCAACAGTTCTTGTACTTTCTCTAAATCTCCATGAGCTGCCATTACAAATTCCCTTACTAACTCAGTGGTAACACGTTCTTCTGTTCGCATCTTGTTCCTCCTCTTTTAGAAATTCGTTTCGGTGTGAAAAATGGCTTGTCGCTTCCTTGAAAAATATCTACATCTATACCAAATACATGTTGAAACATTTCATGACATAATACTTCTTCTGGTATACCGTCATACTGAATCTTCCCTTGCTTTAATACGAGTAAGCGATCACTATATTGAGCAGCTTGGTTAATGTCATGTAAAACCATTATAATTGTCATTCCAAACTCCTCGTTTAATCGTTTCACAAGTTCCATTACTTCCAACTGATGTACGATATCTAAAAAGGTTGTTGGCTCATCCAATAATAAGACATTTGTACGTTGTGCTAGCGTCATTGCAATCCAGGCACGTTGTCTTTCTCCTCCTGATAAAGATTGTAAAAGACGATATTCATACCCTTCAAGATTTGTAACAGACAATGCCCAATCAACAATTTCTTCATCTTCTTTATTTAAGCGGCTACTCCATGATTTATGGGGGCCTCTTCCGAATTCAATTAGTTCTTTCACGGTTAAATCTAATTGATGATCATGCATTTGTGGTAACATCGCTAATTGCTTCGCTACATCTGCACTTTTCATCTTATGAATACTTTTTCCATCTAAAATGATATCCCCTTCGCTTTGTTTAAGTAATCTTGCCATTAAACGAAGCAAAGTAGATTTCCCTGATCCATTCGGTCCAATTAAACTAACGACCTCTCCAGCTTTAATATGTACATTCATATTTTGCATTTGAAATCTTTCAGAATGTGCGTAAAACACTTTGTTAACGGAAATCACGTTGTTTTCCTCCTCTATGAATTAAATATAAGAAGAACGGACCACCTAAGAAGGATAATAAAATACCAACAGGTAATTCAATTGGATCGAACCAACTTCGAGCTATCGCATCCGCAAAAACAAGTAATATCCCTCCGCCAAGGCATGATAATGGCAGTAAATATTTATAGTCATTTCCAACCAATAAACGTAACATATGTGGTACGACCAGACCGACAAATCCAATAAGACCAGAAACACTAACTGCAATTCCAGCTAATAATGTGCTTACTACTATTAAATAAAAACGGCTTCTCTCCACGTTATGACCTAATAATTTCGCCATTTCATCTCCAAGCATTAATACTCGAATATGTTTAATACCAAAGAAGGCTAATATAATAGCGAATATTGCATAATAAATAATCATGTTTAAATGTGCCCAACTTACACCACCAATGCCGCCCGCTAACCACGGTAACACGGATTGTACTTTGTCACTATGTAATAACATTAATGCTGACGTCGCTGCACCAATTAATGCATTAATTGACACACCTACTAAGACAATTCTTGAAGGTGGTGCCCCTTTTTGCCATGATAAAGCATAAATGACCATCGCCGTTATGAAAGCTCCTAAAAACGCCCCGAGCGGTAAAAAAGCCATATGCTGAGGGAATAAAATCATAATTACAATTGCTACAAGGCCTGCTCCAGATGAAACTCCGATAATACCAGGGTCTGCAAGAGGATTTCTCATAACTCCTTGTAGTAATGCACCAGATGTAGCTAAACATGTCCCTACTATAAACCCAACGAGCACTCTTGGTATACGAAGGTCCCATACAATTCGATGAACTGTCGAACCCTCATCTTGTATCCCTGTTAGAATATCTCGTAAAGAAAAGGATAAGCTTCCTGCGAAAAGGCCGTAAAAAAGACCTAAGATCGTTAATACAACTAAACTAACTGCTATTATCCATCTTTTTTTCGCAAAAGGATGTTCCTTTTCCCTTACTACTTCACTACTTTCCATACTTATCATTTCCTTACATCTTGTATACTTTTATACATAAAGTCCATCGCTTCTGTAACTTTTGTTCCAGGATTAGATCCAAATAAATCAGGTGGCAAAATAACTACACGATTTTGTTTTACTGCATCTAAATTTTTCCACGCTTCATTTTTCATCATTTCGCCTTCAAATGCTTTTTTAACGCTAGTTGGATCTCCATGTGTAATTAAATAAATCACATCTGGATTTGCCTCAATAATACGTTCTACGCTGAGCTGTGCATATTGCGGATATTCCTTCATTTCTGGAAAATCAGCTGCAATATTTTTCCCGCCTGTCTTTTCTAAAATATCACCTGATAAAGATGTTGGTAATGCTGCTAAATATGTACCTGGTGCTCCATACACTAGCAATGCTTTCACATCGCTCTTTTTCTCATATTTCTTTATTTGATCATTAATTTTTTGGTTAAGTTCTTTTGCTTTATCTTCTTTCTTCATTATCGTTCCATATAGCTCAATATTCTTTTGAATATCTTGTACAGAATTTGCAGAAGAAATCATTACTTTCGTTCCTTGTCTTTCAACCGTTGGAGCGTTCTTTTGGAATCCATTGTTAGCAATAAGTACATCAGGCTTTACACTAGCAATTTGCTCAAAATTCGGCTGATGTGCGTTCCCGATTACTTGTATTTTCTTTACATCCTCTGAAAGAGTTATTTTTGCATCTGGACGACCTACTATTTTTCCACCTAAAGCATGAATTATATCCATATCTCCCATACTCAACGTAGCAAAACTTTCTGGCGCCTTATCGAATGTTACCTTCCTTCCTGACAGATCCGTAACTTCGATTTTCTCTTTTCCTTTTTCCGTTTTTGTTGCCGATGCTGTTTCGTCTCCTTTTGCACTGCAACCTATTAATAAGAAAAAAATTGATAAAATCGCTGTGAATAGCGTAATAGATTTATTCATCCTTTCACCTCTAACTGATAATGATAATCATTAACTACCATTCTACTTTAATTGATAAGGATTATCATTGTCAATATGAAACGCATACATTTTCTAGAAAAAACAAAAAGCGTTACAAAAAAATTCCTTCTTTTTGTAACGCTCTATTTATCAGTATTATTCACATTCGTTTCCCTCTAACTCGTCTCGCATCACTTTCACACGCTGAAAGAAAAAGAAGGATAAACCTAAAAATATAACGATGCTCCCCATCATAACAAAAGGTTGTAATGTTTCTTTTGCTCCATTCGGAATCAATAAGCCAACCATTAACAATGTACTTACAGCGAGAAGAATTTGTCCGAACCGAGTATAATCTTCTATTTTTTCTTGTAATTCTTTCATTATATTCTCACTCCTCCATTTCACTGTATCATATTCTATTAAACTTAAAGACAAGTAAATACAGCCATTCTGGGAGATGTTTTCCAAAAGAAAAAGAGCCGCTTTATTGCGACTCTTTCATAACCATTACTCACCTTTATATGCTTCCATATAAATTTCTTTTAGCTCTGAAATGAGAGGTAATTTTGGATTAGCTGTTGTACATTGATCTTCAAAAGCTCTTTCTGCTAATAATCCAACAACCTCTTCAAATTGATCTTTAGCAACTCCTTGTCCTGCAATACTCATATTTATATTTAAACTTTTTCCAAGCTCAATAATTGCTTTAACGAGTGATTCCACACCTTCTGCTGTTGAACGTGCTGGAAGCCCGAGCATTCTCGCAATATGTGCATAACGTTCATCAGCTACAAAGTGCTCATATTTTGGGAACAATGCGTGTTTTCTTGGCTTAATAGCATTATAGCGAACTACGTGTGGCATAAGAATTGCATTCGCACGTCCATGCGGAATATGGAATTCCGGCCCAATTTTATGTGCTAAACTGTGATTAATACCTAGAAACGCATTTGCAAATGCCATCCCTGCGATTGCAGAAGCATTATGCATTTTTTCTCGTGCTTCTTCATCATTTCCATCTTTAAATGCTCTTGGTAAGTATTTAAATACGAGATCAATGGCCTTTAATGCTAACCCATCTGTATAGTCATTTGCCAGAACAGACACATACGCCTCTATTGCATGCGTCAATACGTCCATCCCAGTGTCTGCTGTTACATGTGGCGGTACTGTCATTACAAATTGTGGATCTACAATTGCTACATCTGGCGTTAATTCATAATCTGCAAGTGGATACTTTATATTATTTTTCTTATCTGTAATAACCGCAAATGGTGTCACTTCTGATCCTGTTCCTGATGTTGTTGGAATGGCAACAAACTGCGCCTTACTTCCTAATTCCGGATATTTACATGTACGTTTTCTTATATCTAAAAACTTTTGTTTAATTCCATAGAATGTTGCTTCTGGGTGCTCATAGAAAAGCCACATCCCTTTCGCTGCATCCATAGCTGAACCTCCACCAAGTGCGATAATGACATCCGGCTTAAAACTTCTCATCATTTCCGCACCTTTAAAAACAGTTTCATCTGATGGATCTGGCTCGACCTCAAAGAAAACTTCAACTTTCACATCATTTGCATGTTTACGTAAATAGTGCGCGACTGTATCTACATATCCGTGCTCAACCATTCCCGGATCCGTTACAATAAATGCACGTGAAATGTTAGGCATACTTGCTAAATATGCCGTCGCATGTTTTTCAAAATAAATTTTTGGTGGTAATTTGAACCACTGCATATTCTTTTTTCTATTTGCCAACCTTTTTATATTTAATAAATGCATCGCTGTTACGTTTTGAGAAACTGAGTTTTTCCCATACGAGCCGCAGCCAAGCGTAAGTGATGGAATAAACCCATTATATATGTCACCGATTCCTCCTTGTGATGAAGGAGCATTTACAATAAGGCGGCAAGCTTTCATGCGTAATCCAAATTGCTTTTGCACTTCTTTATTTACAGAATGAATGACTGCTGAATGTCCTAAACCACCGAGGCTTAACATTTCTTCGCAATATGTAAATCCTTCTTCTAATGAATTTGCTTTTACACAAGCTAATACTGGACTCAATTTCTCACGAGATAGTGGATATGCTGCTCCGATACCTTGTATTTCAGCTACAAGCATTTTTGTATTTTCAGGTACAGCAATTCCAACTAATTCGGCAATATACTGTGCTGATTTCCCTACAATATCACTATTTACTGCACATGTATTTTCATTAATAACGAGCTTTTCTAATTTTCTTCTCTCTTCCTCGGTTACAAAGTAACAATCATTTGCAATCATTTCTGTTTTCACATCATCATAAATTTCCTTGTCTACAATGATTGCTTGTTCTGATGCACAAATCATACCGTTATCAAACGTTTTTGATAAAATCAAATCATTAACCGCTCGTTTTATATGCGCTGATTTCTCTATATAACACGGTACATTACCAGGACCTACACCTAGCGCTGGTTTTCCAGTAGAATAAGCTGATTTCACCATACCTGCTCCTCCAGTTGCCAAAACAAGCGCAACACCTTCATGGTTCATTAATTGTTTCGTTGCTTCGACAGAAGGTTTTTCAATCCACTGAATACAATGTTTTGGTGCCCCCGCCTTCACCGCTGCATCGTATACTGTTTTCGCGGCTGCAATAGAACAGTTTTGTGCTGAAGGATGAAATGCGAAAATAATTGGATTTCTCGTTTTTATCGCGATTAATGCTTTAAACATTGTTGTCGATGTCGGATTCGTTACCGGCGTTACCCCAGCTACTACACCAACAGGTTCCGCAATTTCTATTATTTCTTCATGAGGATCTTCGTGAATAATCCCTACTGTTTTATCTTTCTTTATGCTATGCCAAATATATTCAGTAGCAAAAATATTTTTAATGCATTTATCTTCGTATACACCACGCCCTGTTTCTTCAACAGCCAACTTTGCAAGTGGCATATGTTGATCAACACCTGCTAATGCCATTTCATGAACAATGTTGTCAATTTGCTCTTGTGTAAAACTTTCTAATGCTTGTAAAGCCTTCCGACCGTTATTCACTAACGTATTAATCATCTCTTTTACTTCCTGCATTTCATTTACAACTTTCTCTTTGACTACCATGTAAATTCCTCCTATTCTGCTATCTTGGACTAAATAAGACCCTATAGGTCATCACAAGTCCCGATTAGCGCAAAAAAAATAGAGTTGCTTTCCTACATGAACTTCATTGTTTGTGAAATATTTCACAAGCCTGTTCGTGAGTAACACTTCATGAATTCAATATACATGAAATCATTTCATTTGTGTATGTCTATTTTGTGAAAACTTTCACAAAATAGTGTAATAAAAACGCACTGCTCTATATTAGCAGTGCATTTTTACTACACTAATGCTTGTGCTAAATCTTCAATTAAATCTTCACCGTCTTCAATACCGACAGAAATTCGAATTAATGTATCTGTAATTCCTAATTCTTTGCGACGATCTGCCGGGATTGATGCATGTGTCATTTGAGATGGAATAGAAATTAAACTTTCTACTGCTCCTAAACTTTCAGCAAGTGTAAAGTATTGCAATTTCTCAAGTACTTTATTTAATGTCTCTTCGCTATCTACATCAAATGAGATAATTGCACCAAATCCATTTGCTTGCTCTGTTGCTAGTTCATGGTTTTGATGTGATGCAAGACCTGGATAATATACTTTATTTACTTTTGGATGGTTATTTAAAAACTCAGCAATAGCGCGTGAATTCGTTTCATGTTCCTCCATACGAATTCCTAATGTTTTTAAACCGCGAAGTAGTAAGAAGCTGTCTTGTGGTCCAAGAATACCTCCTGTTGAGTTTTGTACAAAGTGAAGGTCTTCTGCTAGTTGTGGGCTATTTACAACTACTAGACCTGCCACTACATCACTATGACCTCCTAAATATTTCGTTGCACTATGAAGCACAATATCTGCTCCTAAAGAAATCGGCGACTGCCAATATGGCGTCATGAATGTGTTATCAATAATTGTTAATAAGTCTTTCTCTTTAGCAAGAGTAGAGATTTTCTTAATATCAGTAATTTTTAGTAGTGGGTTCGTTGGTGTTTCTACATAAATTGCTTTCGTATTTGGACGAATCGCTTCTTCAACTTCTTCTAGATTTGTTGTATCTACAAATGTATGTTCAATACCGAAGCGATTTAATACTTTCGTAATAACGCGATACGTTCCGCCATACACATCATCTGTTAAAAGAACGTGGTCACCTTTTGAGAACAACATAATTGTCGCTGTAATAGCAGCCATTCCTGAACCAAATGCAAATCCAGCATGACCATTTTCTAATACAGCAATCATTTCTTCTAAAGCAGCACGTGTTGGATTGCCTGTACGTGAATATTCATATCCTTGATGCTTACCAACTGCTTCTTGTTTGTACGTACTTGTTTGATAAATCGGTACGTTTACAGATCCAGTTGAAGGTTCTCCTATGCGAATACCATGAATTAACTTTGTCTTTGCTCTCATTTTTTATTCCCATCCTTTGTATATGTCTTTACTTAAATAGCGCTCACTACTATCAGGAAAAATCGTTACAATATTTGTACCTGGCGCCGCTTTCTCTGCTTCAAGTAAGCTTGCATGAAATGCTGCTCCTGAAGAGCTTCCAACGAGAAGTCCTTCCTTCTGCGCTAATTCTTTCACTCGTAAAAATGCATTTCGATCAGAAATTGTATGAATTTCATCAAAATAAGATGTTTTCAAAAATGGCGGGATGAATTCAAGGCCAATCCCTTCTGTTTCATGTGAGCCGGCTTTACCACCATTTAAAATGGATCCTTCTGGTTCCACAATAACCGTTTTTATATCTATATTTTTTTCTTTCAAATAAGATGCAGTCCCCATAAATGTACCACCAGTTCCTGCTCCTGCAACAAATATGTTAATCTCTCCGTTAAGTGCATCCCAAAGTTCAGGACCTAGTGTTTTGAAATAAGCACGAGGATTTGCTTCATTTGCAAACTGACTTGGAGAGTATGAATTCGGTATTTCATTTACTAGCTCTTTGGCTTTTGCTATTGCGCCGGTCATTCCTTGCTCAGTCGGTGTATGCACGACCGTTGCACCTAGTGCTTTCATTAATTCTTGCTTTTCAATACTAAATTTCTCTGGTACACAAACAATAACGCGTAAATCATGTTCTAACGCTGCAAGTGCCAGTCCAATACCAGTATTTCCAGCAGTCGGTTCAATAATTGTTCCGCCATCTGTAACAAGCCCTTTTTCGAGTGCATCTTCAATTAATTCTCTTCCTAAACGATCCTTAACGCTTCCACCTGGGTTATAAAATTCAAGCTTCGCAAATAAACGGACCCCTTCTGGAAGTGAAAAACGAGTAATTTCTACAATTGGTGTATGACCAATTAACTCATGAACTCCACGATATACATTCATCGTGTTCTCCCCCTTATTTGCCAATAAAGAAAAGGCAACTGTATGTATTTTCTTTATATGAGACAGTTGCCTTTTTGTTACATTACTTTAACTCTTCTAATACTTTTACGATAAAGTTTGTAGAATGAAGAGCTGCTTGATCTAAAAATTGATCAAATGAAACATTTGATTCTTTACCAGCAATATCAGAAAGTGCACGAATAATAACAAACGGAACTTCATATTGGTGGCATACTTGTGCAACAGCTGCTGCTTCCATTTCTACTGCATAAAGATCTTTAAATTTATCACGAATGGCTGCAACGCGGTCCGGATCACTCATAAATGAATCGCCTGTTGCAATCATACCTTTTACAACTTGAATACTTTCTTCTGTTTGCATACATTTCTCAGCTAATGCAACTAATGCTTCATCAGCCTTGAATCCAGGCGGCATTCCTGGTACTTGACCATATTCATAGTTAAATGCTGTTACATCTACGTCATGATGACGAACTTCTGTTGAAATCACTACATCTCCAACATTTAGAGAATGATGGAATCCACCAGCTGAACCAGTATTAATTACTTTTTCAGGCTTATATTTTTCTAATAAAATTGTCGTTGACATCGCTGCGTTTACTTTACCAATACCAGACTTTAACAAGATGACTTCATGTCCTGCTAATTGTCCTTTCGTAAATTCACAACCCGCAACCGTTTCTGTTTCTGCTTGTTCTAATTTGTCACGTAAAATACGTACTTCTTCTTCCATTGCTCCAATTACAGCAATTCTCAATCTAATTCCCTCTTTCTATCGCTTAGTTGCCTCCATTACCCAAACGAAATGATTTAATCTCGTAAACGTTACATGGAAGCCATTGTTTTCAAAAATAGATTGCATGACTGGAATACGTGTATAGTATTCTGTTTGCAAATCGTTTGCTAAATCGTGAAAACCTCTTTGTTTTGCTGCTTCAACAGTTTTATCATATGCATCTTGATCTGCAAATATCGTATCAGCAAACACTATTTTACCACCTTTGTTTAGTAATTGACTATACTTCGCAATCGCTACATTTTTTTCATCATCTGTTAAATGATGAAATGCATAGGTGCTTACAATGGTATCAATTGAATTTGGGACTTCAAACGAAAGAAAATCACCTTCTGTAATGGAAAACTCTTGCGGTAATTTCTCTTTTGCAATCATGCGCATTTCACGTGACGGTTCTATACCGTAAACTGTGCGGCCAGCAAGTAATAATTTATTTGTTAAATTACCTGTACCAACACCAAATTCTAATACATGACCAAATGACTTGTTAACTACATCCTCTAGAATGTCCTCATAATGGGCGAAAACTTCTTTATATTGTATATCTTCGCCTTGTACGAATGAGTCGTACGTATGAGCCCACTCATCAAATAAACCATTAAATTCTGTCCCCATAAAAATTCCCCTTTTTCTTATCGGTTTTATCAGTATGATATTCCCTCTTTCTAAAAATGTCAATTGAAATGTACATGGTATTTCCTTCTTTTCTTTGTTACACTATAGTTGATTACATAGGAGAGGGGCCGTCTTCATGTCATTTACCTTTGAAATGTTAGAAGATAAAGTAGAATTTTTTGAAGCGGGAGACTTAGCTTCTTTAGAGCGAAAAATTAGTGAACAAATCGATAATAATAAAGCACTTATGCTTGAAGTTCATCACATCTCACATCAAATGGTTATGGATCCCGAAAGCAAAAGACCGTATTATAGCGCGGTTGTTCATTTTAAATTAAAGAAATTACGCTAACAAAAAAGAGAAGCTCCTAAGGAGCTTCTCTTTTTTTAGTTTAGAGTTTGAACAAGTACTGGTTTCCAGCCCTCATTATCTACCCAATCAATATTTACATAATATCTTTTACCCGATTGTTTATCTTGTACGTTACCGTAAGCTTTATTTTTACCGTTATTTCCGATTCGATGAATAACTAATTGCTCTACTGGAACGTCAATTGCAGCTGAAATCGCTTGATTCATCTCATTCCAATCTGCTGTACCTTTTTTAAACGTCATCGCAGGTGTTGCACCTTGCTCTGTACCTACTGGCTTCCAAGAAGGTTTCGTATAAGCGTCAGTTGCCTTTGGCTGTGTTTTTTCAGCTGCTACTTTCTCGTTAGCCTTCGCTTCTTCTTCAGCTTTTTTCTGTTCTTCTTCAGCCTTTAGCTTCTCTTCTTCTTCTTTCTTAGCCTCTGCCTTCTCTTGTTCATTCTTCTTCGTCTCTTCTTTGCCCTTAGCTTTCTCAGCTTTATTCTCTTTCGTTGTTTGCTGAGCTACTTTTTTGTCACTAGAAGACGCTTGTTCTTTTCTTTCAGGAACAAACAATTGATATGATACAATAGCTACTAATATTAATACAATTGCGATTGCAATATTTAAAACACCGTTTTGACGACGTTTTTGTTGTTTCTGTTGGAATCTAGATCCTCCTGCCATTCTTCAAACCTCCATGCAGTTTTTCATACTTGCTATTGTAACATTAAATCTAGAAAGGTTGAACATTTACAATAATATTTTCACGAAATGAAAACATTTCACTATGAATTGCAAGATTACTTTTCATTCTCTAATTGATGGATTGATTCTACAATAGCTTTGAAAATAGGTGTAACTGTATTTACCTTGCTATTCGTTTCTATATCCACGACAACTAAAGCATATCTTGGATTTTCATATGGAAAATAGCCCGCAAACCAACGATTCGCTTTCGTCCCTTTTCCTGTTTGCGCTGTCCCAGATTTTCCGGCAACACTTAGCGGCAATGATTGGAATGCTGCTCCTGTTCCTTTCTCCGTTGTTACAACACCCCTTAATAACTCTTGTAATGTTTTCACTGTTTCATACGAAAGCTGTTTTCCACCTAATGTATGGTCTTCAAATGTATAAAAGTCCGTTCCATTTTTATACATTATTTTTTCAACAGCTTTCACTTCCATCTTTTCTCCGCCTCTAGCAATTGTCGCCATCATATTTGCAATCGCTAGAGGTGACATACGTACATTTTTCTGTCCAATTGCTGTTTGCGCTACCGCTTTTTTACTATTCTTATTTCCTTCATTCCCCCAGATCGTAACACTCTTCTCCTCTGGCATTTGCTCAAAATGAGGTGTATGAAATACAGGACCTTTCCATCCAACCTTATCAGCGGCTCCTAAAGCCGCTACGTAAGTTTCTAACACCATCTTATCCTTTTGTATCAACTCGTTACCTAACTCTGCAAATGTCCTGTTACAGCTTCTAGCAAAGCTCTCTTTAAAACTAAGTGTACCCATCATAACTTGTGGGTGGTCTTCACCATATAAATCTTTACTACAATTAAATGCGCGATTAAAAACATTTTTATTTTGATCAATCACTGCCGCTGCAACTATTGTTTTAAAAACAGAACCGGGAAAATGTGGTGTTAACATTTGATTTTCAAGCGTAGTTTTATATAAATTCTCATCTTTCACCTGTACAGACGGTTTACTGACCATCGCTAAAATTTCATTTTTCTTTACATCAAGTAACACTAATCCCCCCTTCTTTATTTCGCTTGCTTCAACCACTTCTTCTGCTTTTTGCTGTAATTCGTTATGTAAAGTAGTTTGAATCGTCACTGGGTAAAATGGATTTCCAGGCGACGTATATTTCGCTTGTTTCCCAAAAATCGGTTCTCCTTGTCTGTCCACTTGATACAATACTTTTGCCCCTCCATCGGTCAAAAGAAATTCATCAAATGATTGTTGCAATCCTGAAATGCCAATTGGCGTTTGTTTTGAAATTTTTCTTACTTCTCCGTATCGTTTTTGAAATTCCCGTTCATTCTCACCCACATCGCCAATTAAATGATTCATCACGCTAGTTTGCCGTAAACGAACTTCAGCTGCTACAATGCCTAATACATTTAATTGATTCACCTTCTCCATCTGCTCTCTTGCCAAGCGAAATGGTCCATTTCCTCTTTGCATGATAAATGCACTTTTCTTATCTTTCATTTGACTTTCAATCTCTTGTCTCGACATACCAATGATATGCGCAATTTTTTCTAACATGCCATTTTTTATTTGTAGAAATGGAAAAACAATTAACACCGGATACTTTTGCTCACCTATTTCCTTACCGTTTCGGTCTATGAAATGGCCTCGTCCATCATCTACCGTAATGGATTGCGTCCGTTGTGTAACACTTTTTTCAAGTAAATTAATCTTACGATCCGTAAATGATTCCGTATCTGTAATTTGTATTTGAATTAAACGACAAAGTAATATAAACATGATACTTATAAAAAAAATTAAAACAATTGTAATTCTCCGTTTTATTTTCATAAAAAACACCTCGTCTCATGTAGTTTAGACGAGGTGTTTCATCTTTTATACAAATAAAAAAATCACCCGTTTTTACACGAGTGATTTTTACGTTATTTTACAGAGATAATCTCTACTTGCATTTCTCCACCTGGTGTTTGAATTGCTACCTTCTCACCAATTTGCTTACCTAATAAACTTTTTGCGATTGGAGAATCGTTAGAAATTCTTCCTTCAAATGGATCTGCTTCTGCGCTACCTACGATTGTGTAAGCTTCTTCGTCTCCACCTGGTAACTCTTTAAATGTTACTGTTTTACCTAGTGTTACAACTGTAGACTCTTCACCATTGTCTTCAATGATAACCGCATTACGGATCATGTTTTCAAGTTGTGTAATACGTCCTTCTACGAATGCTTGCTCATCTTTCGCTGCATCGTACTCAGAGTTCTCTGAAAGATCTCCAAAGCTACGTGCAATCTTAATGCGCTCTACAACCTCTTTACGTTTTACCGTTTTTAAATCCTCAAGCTCGTTCTCTAGCTTTTGCTTACCCTCTTGCGTCATAGGGTATGTTTTTTCTGTTGCCATATTTTCCACTCCTTTTATATACCAATCCCCCGAAAAAAAAGAGGAGTTCCATATGAAAACTCCCCCACTTATATGTATAGCGGAGGTTTCTAGCACGCATGCACTAGCGGAGTTGTCACATACAACCCCGTATTCCCAATTCTTCTTTATATAAAGAAGATATGTATGGAAAGTTGATATAAATATGCCCTCACCTATATATAGATGAGGTTGCATGTTTCATTGTATTCGATAGGAAGGGAAAAAATCCCTTCCTATCGTATATCTTTTACTATGCTATTACAAATTTACTTTTTGTTCAAGAATTGTTGCAATTTTTGTAACCATAATATCAATTGCAACGTGGTTTTGTCCACCTTCAGGGATAATAATATCCGCAAACTTCTTAGAAGGCTCAATAAATTGATTGTGCATTGGACGTACAACACTTACGTATTGATCAATAACTGAATCCATCGTACGACCGCGCTCTTTAATATCACGCTGCATGCGGCGCAGGATACGAAGATCCGCATCTGTATCAACGAACAGCTTAATGTCCATTAATTCACAAAGGCGTGGGTCTTCTAAAATAAGAATTCCTTCTAAAATGATTACATCTTTCGGCTCAACTGGAATAATTTCTTCTGAACGCGTATGCAATGTATAGTCATATACAGGCTTATCAATTTGCTCATATGCAAGCAACTGCTGCAAATGTTCAATTAACAGATCATTATCAAACGCAAGCGGATGATCATAATTTGTTTTTAAACGCTCTTCCATTGGTAAATGGCTTTGATCTTTGTAATAATAATCTTGCTCTAAGATTAAAATAGAATGACCTTTAAAATGGTCAAAAATCGCTTTCGTTACACTCGTTTTACCTGATCCCGAACCACCAGCAATTCCAATTACAACAGGCTTATTCGTCCCCATTCGACTATCACTCTTTCTTATTGAAGTATGCTTTTGCGCATCATATTATTCACATACACTCGTTGATCCACTTTGAATTTCACGATTTGCAACGGATGTCTCGCTGCATCTAATTCGTTTCCATCCTCATCCCAAATTTTCTCCACCGTCTGCGTAAAGTTTTCTATTTCTGGCCCAAAGAACTCCACTTCATGTCCTGGTTTGAAATGATTACGTTGCTCAATCGTTACGATGCCCGTTTCTTCATTATAATCTAACACTAAACCAGCGAAATCATACGTTGTTTTCTTACTATGATTTCCAAACATTTGCTCTTGATGTCCTGGAACCCCTTCAAAGAATGCAGGAGCTGTATCACGATTTGCACATTTATCAAGCTCATCTAACCATTCTTGTTTAAACTCAAAGTTATCAGGATCCGCACAATATGCATCAATTACTTTACGATATACAGTCGCTACAGTTGCTACGTAATGGATAGATTTCATACGTCCTTCAACTTTTAAGCTATCGATTCCAATTTCAATCATTTTCGGAATTGATAAAATTAAATTTAAATCTTTTGGACTCATCGCAAAGTGAGCATCTTCTTCTTGGAATAGAGGAAGCTCTTTTGCATCTTTATGTTGTGATACCGTTTGAACTAAATCATAGTCCCAGCGGCAAGATTGACAACAACCACCACGGTTAGAGTCACGCGCTGTCATATGGTTACTTAACGTACATCTTCCTGAATATGCGATACACATTGCACCATGGACGAATGCTTCAATTTCAATATCCACTTTTTCTTTAATCTCTTTCATCTCTTCATAGCTTGCTTCACGAGCTAATACAAGACGATGTAAACCTTCTTCTTTCCAATACTGTGCTGCTTTCCAGTTGGATAGTGATTGTTGTGTACTTAAATGCACCTCAACAGAAGGTGCTACACGTTTACACGTCTCAATAATAAGCGGATCAGCAACGATAATTCCCGTTACGCCAGCTTTTTCAATCCCTTTTAAATATTCCTCTAGCCCGTCCATATTTTCATTATGTGCAAAGATATTTGTTGTTACATATATTTTCGCTCCATATTTCTTTGCAAATTCAACACCTTCTGCCATTTCTTCCAGTGTAAAGTTACCTGCATTCGAACGAAGACCAAATTCTTGTCCACCTAAATATACAGCATCTGCCCCATAATGGATAGCTACTTTTAATTTTTCTAAGTTACCCGCAGGGATTAACAGTTCAGGTTTCTTCACAATAACGCGTTTGCCATCGATCACTCGTGAAATTTCTTGTACAGTCATTTCCTACACCCTCCTCGTTTAGTAAACCGTCTCTTTAAAGAAGAATCCTGTATCTAACGGACGATTTACCGGTTGCATTTCCTCTATCTCTTTATATAAATCGTCTTTCACGTCATAATACGCATCACGATCTTCTACACATAAATCAATAGCTTTACGATACTTCTTCGTTACCTCAATAATGTATTCAGAGCTTTTTAGTACACCATCAATTTTTAAGCTATCTACTTCACCATCGATTAGTTCCTCTAATTCATCGATGAAACAAATATCGTTTGGACTCATAATGTGAGTACCATTTTCATCTTCATAAATTGGATATTTATTGTTACGCTCTGGGTCATATAAGAACATATTCTCTTCATATTTTTTCTTTTCAATGTCAAGATTACGTCCTTGATACTCAAAGTAGTTTCCTACTAATGAACGCTTTGATTGGAACATACAAGTCATACCGTGAATTTGCACTTCAAGTTCCACTTCAGCATTTTCTTTTAATTCAACAATTTCATCTAAGCTAAGCTCACGAGCTAATACAGCACGTTTTGCTCCTCTTTGTCCCCAGTAGTTACAAGTAAACCAGTTTGTTGCTGTTGTTTCTGTATTCCAGTGCAATTGCATATTTGGCGCTACTTCGCGGACCGCCATTAATACCGCTGGATCACCGAAAACAATTGCATCTACATGTACTTCATTTAAAAATGCAACATAGTCTGTCAATTCTTCTACTTTATCATTGTGGAACATAGCATTCATTGCTACGTATACTTTTACACCATTTTCATGTGCAATCTTCACAGCTTGTTTCACATCTTCACGTGAAAATTCCCCTGCTAAACGTAAACCAAACTTTTGCTCACCGATCATTACCGCATCTGCTCCTGCTTTCGCAAGAGGTTCGATATCCGCCACTGCTTTTGGCGTTACTAACAATTCAGGTTTTTTCATACCTTGGTCACCCTTTCTTTTTACTAACAGCTACTCCATCACCAATTGGGAAAATCGTTGTATCATATCCTTCATGGTTCATAAGCCATTCATTGTACGTCTTAATACGACGGATTAAACCACGTGTACGTCTGTTTTCAATTTTCTCTTTAGTCGTTACAAGGCCATGGTACATAACATTATCTGAAATAATTACACCACCAGGATTTAATAACGGTTCATATAAGTCAAAAAAGCGACGATATTGTCCTTTTGCTGCATCAATAAAAATAACGTCAAATGTTCCATGTTCTTCTACTTGCTCGCCTGTTTCTAATGCATCACCGTAAATAACGGAAATACGCTCTTTAACTGGTGAACGTTCTATATATTCAAGTGCTTTTTCATATCGCTCGCGATTGCGCTCAACTGTCACAATGCGAGAATTTGGAATAGCTTGCATCATACGAATACTAGAATAGCCAATTGCTGTACCAAGCTCTAAAATGCTTTTCGGTCCAATTAAACGTAAAAATTGCAACATAAATTCCATTCCAAGTCGATCCATAATCGGCACATGATTTTCTTTCGCATAGTCTTCCATTTCAAGAATTAATTTATCTTTTGGATCAATAAATGATAATAGGTACTCGTTAACTGCATCCTCCATAATGGTCCTCCTTATTTACATGGAGAAGTGCCTCTATGACGTCTTTTCACACATAGAATGCAATAAAAATACAAGCCAGCTTCACCCTTAGCTTGTACGTCCCGTTTTGATATTAAAAACGATTCTTCTGCCAGTTTTTAACCCGATATATTTTACCACAAAAAAGAGGGATGTGCGACCTTTTTCGCTACCCCTCCCCATTTCACTGTTTTTTCGTAATATATTTTTGCTTTAATGCATTATGCTCTTCCAATGTTTTCGCATAGTACACTTCACCAGTTGGTGCAGCTAAGAAATAATAATAATCTGTTTGCGTAGGCTCTAACGCCGCTTCTACTGAATGTTTACCAGAGTTTGCTATTGGGCCAACCGGCAATCCTTTCACAACATACGTATTGTACGGTGAGTTTATTTTTAAATCTTCGTATAATACACGTTGTTTATGCTTTCCAAGTGCGTATAATACCGTTGGATCAGTTTGCAGTGGCATACCTTTCGCTAAACGATTATAAAAGACACTAGAGATCTTTTGACGATCTGTAAAACCTGTTGCCTCTTCTTCAATAAGTGAAGACAATGTTAAAAGCTGATGAACATCCCAGTTTTTCGCTTTCATTTTTGCCTCGTTTTGAACAATGATTGCATTTGTTTTTTCAAGCATTGGAATTACAATTTCTTCTAACGTTGTATCTTTTTTATAGAAAGAGTACGTCGCAGGATATAAATAACCTTCTAATGGATATTTAATATTGCTATCAAAGATTTTATCCGTTAGTAACTTCGGATACTTTTTCTGCATTTTTTGAATAAATGCTTTATCGTTTAATTGACGTACGACATCATCTTTATTCCACTTTAATTCGTTTGCAACCGTTTCTGCAATTTCGGTTACTTGTGCCCCTTCTTTTATCGTCACTTTATAAAGAGCTGGACGATGTACATTACCAGATGACATTTGTTCTATAACATCTTTTGCATTCATTGAAGAATTTAATAAATATGTACCCGCTTGTAAATTTTTAGATTTAGCCTTTGTATAAAAACTAAAAACTGTACCGTTTTTCACAGCACCTTTTTCTTCTAAAATCTCACCAATTTTACTAGTAGATGATCCCTTTGGAATTTCTACTTCAATCTCTTTTTTATTCCCGCTGTCAACTGGTCCTAATGCGGATGAAATATACGCATAGACTGAACCACAAACTAAAAGCAGTGCAATAATCGAAAATAAAAAAATGCGTCTACGCTTCTTTTTCACTTGATTCTCTACCAAAACTCTTCCTCCTTATTCAATTGTAGGCCATATGTACATATTTCTATACAACACGATACAAAATCACAATAAACTTACCTATCATTTTTGACAGATACTTTATTTTTTCTACAATCCGTCTCATTATACTACAAAGGATTACACAGTTTCGACAAAAAATCTTTCATTTTACATATAAAAAAAGGTGGACTATATGTCGTCCACCTTTTCAATACTTAATTATTCAGCTTCTTGCTCATCAGCTAGAGTGTTGAACATTTCTTGTACCATTTCCCACTCTTCTTCAGATTCGATTGGAAGTAAACTTCCGCCCTCTTCTTCATTTTGCTCATAAGCCATTGCATCATAAATTGGGTCTCCATCTTCGTCTACTTCACCGATTGGAGAAAAGACTACGTATGATTTTTTACCGAATTTTTCAGCATCAAAAGTGAAAATAATTTCACATAAATGTTCGTTACCTTTTTCGTCTACAATTGTAATTTGATTTTCTTCCATTTTGGTCACCTCTTATTTACTATCTAAAAATCCTTGTAAGATTACGACTGCAGCCATCTTATCGATTACTTGCTTTCGCTTCTTACGACTTACATCAGCTGAAATGAGCAGACGTTCCGCTGCCATCGTTGACAAACGCTCGTCCCACATTACAACGTCTAATTGTAACAGCTCTCGTAGGTTTTCTGCAAATTGCTGGCACGCTTCACCACGTGGGCCAATTGTACCATTCATATTTTTAGGTAAACCTACTACTATTTTGTCCACATTGTACTGCTTTACTAACTCAGAAATACGGTCAAAACCAAAATTACCTCTTTCTTCGTTAATTTTAATTGTTTCTAACCCTTGTGCTGTCCAGCCCATTTCGTCGCTAATTGCAACTCCGACTGTTTTTGTACCTACATCTAAACCTAATATCCGCATAAACTACTCCTCACGATGATGTTTCAAGTAAGACTTCACAAGCTCTTCAATTAATTCATCACGTTCAAGCTTGCGAATGATGCTTCGTGCATCTTTATGGCGAGGTATGTATGCTGGGTCTCCACTTAATAAATAACCGACGATTTGGTTAATCGGATTATAGCCTTTTTCTTGAAGTGCATCATACACAGTTAAAAGTACATCATTTACATGGACACTCTGTTTTTCATCTTGAATGCTAAACTTCATTGTTTTATCAAAACCGTCCATTTCAAGCACCTCACTTATATAGTAAGTATAGGGAGAAGAACTTCTCCTCTCCCTACCATTGTACACTACTATCTCTTTATTTTGAAACAGATTTAACGTACTCTTGTACAAATGCTAAAGCTTCCTCAACTTGCGCTGGGTTTTTACCGCCCGCTTGTGCCATATCAGGACGGCCACCACCGCCACCGCCACAACGAGAAGCTACTTCTTTCACAAGTTTACCAGCATGGTATCCTTGGCTAATTAAATCTTTCGTTACGCCAGCTAAGATGTTTACTTTATCATCATTTACAGACGCTAATACGACAACTGCTGATTCTAATTTATTTTTCAGGTCATCCATCATCGTACGTAAGTTGTTCATATCTGCAACATTTACTTTTGCCGCTAATACGTTCACGCCATCAACTGTCATTACTGAATCAGTTAAGTTTCCAGCTTCGATATTGCTTAATTTCGCTGCAAGAGATTCGTTTTCTTTTTGAAGTTGTTTTACTTCAGCAAATAAACCATCTACTCTTGTTAAAATATCTTTCGGATTTGTTTTCATTTTTCCAGCTGCTTCTTTTAATAAACCTACTTGATCGTTCATTAATTCATAAGCAGACTTACCAGTTACCGCCTCAATACGACGAGTTCCTGCACCGATACCAGACTCAGCAACAATTTTGAAAATACCGATAGAAGCTGTGTTATCAACGTGACAACCACCGCAAAGCTCTAAGCTATAATCGCCAACTTGTACAACGCGTACAACATCACCGTATTTTTCACCGAATAATGCCATTGCGCCCATTTCTTTCGCTTCTTCGATTGCTTTTTGAGAAATCTCAACATCAATACTTTCCCAAATTTTCTCGTTTACAATACGCTCAATTTTTTCTAATTCGTCAGCTTGTACTTGACCGAAGTGAGAGAAGTCAAAGCGTAAACGTTCAGAAGTTACAAGAGAACCTGCTTGGTTAACATGCGTTCCAAGAACGTCTTTTAATGCTTGGTGTAGTAAGTGAGTTGCTGTATGGTTTTTCACAACGCTACTACGGTTTTTCGTATCGATAATAGCTTTCACAGCCGCATCTTTCGTTAACGTACCTTCTTCCACAACAACTTTGTGTAAGTTTTGACCATTTGGTGCTTTTTGTACGTCTTTTACAAGAACTTTCACGCCATCAGCAAGAAGGTAACCACGGTCTGCAATTTGTCCGCCGCTCTCAGCATAGAATGGTGTTACATCAAGCATCAATTGTCCTTCTTCGCCAGCTTGTAAGCTGTCTGTGTATTCGCCGTTTTTCACAAGTGCAACAACGTTACTTTCTGTTGCAACTGTACCGTAACCAACGAATTCGCTCGCTACTTTCACTTCTCCAAGGACACCGCCTTGAACTTGCATAGAATCAACGTCTTGACGAGCAGCACGTGCACGCTCACGTTGTTTTTCCATTTCATTTTCAAAGCCTTCTTGATCAACTGTCATACCAGCTTCTTCTGCATATTCTTCTGTTAATTCAATTGGGAAACCGTATGTGTCATATAGACGGAACGCATCTACTCCAGAAATAACAGTTGTTTTTTCTTCTTTTGCTTTTGCGATAACTTCAGCTAAAATTGCTTCACCATCATGAAGTGTTTCGTGGAAACGCTCTTCTTCATTTTTCACAACTTTTGCGATGAAATCTTTCTTCTCAAGTACTTCTGGATAGAAGTCTTTCATTACTTCTCCAACAACCGGTACTAATTCAAACATGAATGGACGGTTGATGTTTAATTTCTTAGAGTAACGAACAGCACGGCGTAATAAACGACGTAATACATAACCACGGCCTTCGTTAGATGGAAGAGCACCGTCACCAACAGCGAATGTGACTGTACGGATATGGTCAGCAATTACTTTAAACGCCATATCTTTTTCTAAGTCACCATTACGATACTTCTCACCAGAGATTGTTTCTGTTGCACCAATCATTGGCATGAACAAGTCTGTGTCAAAGTTTGTAGGCACATCTTGAACGATAGATGTCATACGCTCTAGACCCATCCCTGTATCGATGTTTTTCTTAGGAAGTGGTGTATATGAACCGTCTGGATTATGGTTAAATTGAGAGAATACAAGGTTCCATACTTCTAAGTAACGCTCGTTTTCTCCGCCCGGATATAATTCTGGGTCACTAAAGTCATTACCGTAAGCTTCTCCGCGGTCATAGAAAATCTCCGTATTCGGTCCACTTGGTCCTTCACCGATATCCCAGAAGTTTTCTTCTAAACGGATGATGCGCTCTTTTGGAACACCCATTTTCTCATTCCAAATTGTGAATGCTTCTTCATCTTCTGGATGGATTGTAACTGATAATAATTCTTTATCGAATCCGATCCATTTGTCACTCGTTAAGAATTCCCAAGCCCAAGTAATTGCTTCTTCTTTAAAGTAATCACCGATTGAGAAGTTCCCTAACATTTCAAAGAATGTATGGTGACGAGCTGTTTTCCCTACGTTTTCAATATCGTTTGTACGAATTGATTTTTGAGCATTTGTAATACGTGGATTTTGCGGGATTACGCGTCCATCAAAATATTTTTTTAATGTTGCTACACCACTGTTAATCCATAAAAGAGATGGATCCTCATGTGGAACTAGTGATGCACTAGGTTCTACTGCATGTCCTTTTTCTTGGAAAAAGTCTAAAAACATTTGACGAATTTGTGCGCCTGTTAGTTGTTTCATTGTATTTTCCTCCTTAAATATAAAAAACTCCCGCCCCTATAAAAGGGACGAGAGTTAACTCGCGATACCACCCTAATTATGAATTGATTGTTATAACAATCAATTCATCACCTCATGGTGCCGTAACGTGGCAAGACGGCAGTGATTAGCTGCTCTCAGGATTAGCTTTCTGTTACCCTTCATTTAAAGCTTCTTTCAGCCATGTGGAAGCTTCTCTCTATAAATGGACTGTAACGTACTTGTTCCGTCATTGATTTAATGTATTATATGACTAAATATAATAGAATTCTCTTAAGTTTGTCAATGTAGATAATCATTTATATTATATCAATTGTTTATTAATCATAGCTATTCTACTAGTCATTCTTAACAGCCTTTTCATATATTATGCATGTATTAATAAATTGTACTAATCCTATAAACTTTTCTGAACATTTTATTTTTGTTATAATCAAATTATCAATAATAAAGGAGCGATTATAATGACAACCTTATTGAATAAAGCTAAAAATATGTTAACGACTGATGAAACGATATTATTTTACGCAGCATGTTCATTAGATATATTTATATATCGTTCCGTCGCAAGACCAGGGCTGTTAATTTTAACGAACAAACGACTCTTCTTTTATGGACCAGATGTAAGTAAGAACCCATTATTTGAGGAGTACTCTTTCACAAAAATTTCTAATCTAAAAGAGAAAAAACATCTTTTCAGCAGTCAAATTGTATTTATGTATGATAATGAATGGAAAATAATAAAACATATTCAAACAAATGATGTCAGCTCTCTCGTTCAACAAATACACGAACAGCTCTCTAAATAATGAAAGCCCTCTACTTTTATAAATAGAGGGCTTTCTTATTACACATCTTCTCTTTTCCAAAGAGGTCTCACATGCACAATCACTGTACGAATAACAGCTAAAATCGGAACCGATATTAACAACCCCACAATCCCCGCAACCTCTCCTCCAACTAGTAAGGCAAGCATAATAATAACAGGATGCATGCGAAGCGACTTACCAACAATGTAAGGCGATAAAATGTTACTTTCCAAAAATTGTAAAATAGCAATCGTAATCCCTGCCTTAATGAGTAAACTCGTTGATACAGTTGCTGCAATCATTAATGTCGGGATTGCTCCTAAAATAGGACCAAAGTATGGTATTATATCCGTCACCCCAATAATAATGCCAAGTAATAATGGATATTTCATGCCGATAAACCAAAAAGAAAGAACGGACACTCCCCCTAATACTAAGCAAACAAATAACTGTCCTCGAATATAACTTCCGAGTGACTTATCAATTTCTTTTGCAAGCATTTGTCCCGTACTACGCCATTTACTCGGGACTAGTTTCCAAAAGATATGATAAAACTCACCATAATCTTTTAATATGTAAAATACAATGAACGGTATTAAAAAAATAATGAGCAATGAATCGAGTACACCGCGAGCTGTACTCATCACTTTATTTAAAAGTGCTTGTATTTTTGCTTCTACACCACCAAAAATTTGTTTCACCTTTTCATGAATAAATGATGGAAAATTCGCCGTTTGTTCCGTAACGCCATCCATCCAAGAATCATACATTTTTGTAAACTGCGGAAATTGTTCATTGATTTCTTGTAACTGCTTAATAACGACTGGTGTTCCTTTATAAATTCCATAACCAATTCCGCCAAAGAAAAGGATGTAAATAAGCAAAATAGCGAGTGTGCGCGGCATCCCTTCCTTATGAATTTTTTCAATTAAAGGATGCAATAAATACGCAATAAAACACGCAATAAGAAACGGTGTAATCGCCACTTTAAATACAAAAATAATCGGTGCCCATAGCGGCTTAATCTTTAAAAAGACGAGCAGACAAAGAAATACAAGTAACAATAATCCTAAACGATATATCCAAATGATTTTAAGATTCTTCACACGAAAAACCTCCTCCACCTTTATTTTGAAAATAAATAGGGTAGGTTATGTGCAAAACTTTTAAAATCTTTTCATACCGACCATACTGTTTTGTAAAGACGTACATATACATAACATAACAAGGACAACCACCCCTGAGAATGCAACATGAAACAATATAATCAGGAGGGCTCATAATGGTTTTATTTATGCTCATCTTATCTGCACTTTTTATGATTCTTGAATGGATTTGTATCGGGTTTGGTATTTGGAAAGGTTTCTTTATTCGTTCTTCACGAAAAGAAAGGGCGAAGCAATTATTTCATTACGGCATGCTTGGCGTTGGATGTTACGGCCTATCTTATCTCTTCTCTGAAATTGGACTTTTATATTTGCATACAAGCGCATAAAAAAACTCCCTTATCATGAAGGGAGTTTTTTACGCTTATAAATAAGATTTAATCATCTTACGTGCTTTTTTCATATTACGTTTTGAAAATACATCTTGTTTGCGAGCATATTGATATGCTGCCGCTCCAACACCTAATGCGATTAATGAATTGCGTAGATTCAAAGTAAATCCCCCTTTTCGTTATCCGATCGTTCTTTCGTTTTCATCAAATAAATCATCAAGAGAGCTTAATGAACCATCTTCCTCTACTTGATGCGTATGGATTTTCCCCTTTGAAACCGATAATTCGATATAACAATTCCAGCAATAAAATTGGTTGACACCTATTTTTCCAATGTCTTTCCCTTTGCAATTTGGACAAATAAACATATGGCTTTCATCTCCTTACAGTCTCCCAGATTCTATTCGCCATTATGTCCAAACCGCATTCATTTATACATTGCTGGAGCCTTTCAACGTTATACGTTTGAAAGTTTCACTATATAATCTCACCTTGTTACATGAAATCATACGGTGAAATGTTTTCCACGTCCATTTCTTCACCATTAACTGTTACTATCTGTACTTCTCCTTGTGATTCTTGCAAACGACTAGCTAAAGTCGTTTGACGCATTACATCATCAAGGCGATTTACACCAGACTGGAAAGCGGCTTCCTCCCCGCAAATAATAAGGAACTTCTTACTTCTTGTAATACCAGTATAAATTAAATTACGACGTAACATACGATTGTAACTTTTTACTATCGGCATAATCACAATCGGAAATTCACTACCTTGCGATTTATGAATCGAACAACAATATGCATGTGTAATTTGATTTAAATCCGGCTTTGTATATGTTACCTCAATTCCATCAAATGAAACGATAATCATATCTTGTTGCTCAACGTTCTCTTTCGCATAAAACACCGAAACAATTTCTCCGATATCACCATTAAACACTTGGCTCTCCGGCTGATTAACAAGCTGTAGTACTTTATCGCCTCTTCGATATACAACATCACCGTAAGCAATTTCTTTACTCTTTTCCCTTTTCGGATTAAACACTTCTTGCAACGCTTCGTTTAGTACATTAATACCAGCCGGTCCACGATACATCGGGGCCAACACTTGTACATCTCTTGCGCTAAACCCTTTTGTCTTAGCATTTTCACAAACCTTCTTAACAACCTCAACAATTTGTGCTCCTGTACAGCCAATAAACGAACGATCTTTTTGGTTTTGCGCTAAATCTGGCGGGAGCGTTCCATTTTTTATCGCATGGGCAAGTTGGATAACAGATGAACCTTCCGCTTGACGATAAATCTCAGTAAGCTTTACTGTTGGAACTGCACCTGCATTCAATAAATCTTTCAACACTTGTCCTGGTCCTACAGATGGCAACTGATCTTCATCACCTACAACGATAACTTGAATGTTTGTCGGCAGTGATTTAAACAGCTGATTCGCAAGCCAAATATCAACCATTGAAAATTCATCAATTATGAGCAATTTCCCTTGTACCGGGTCCGTTTCATTACGTTGGAAAGACCCTTCTGGTGTCCAGCCAAGTAAACGATGAATTGTACAAGCTGGAAGACCTGTTGATTCACTCATACGCTTCGCCGCTCTTCCCGTTGGAGCCGTTAATAATATTGGAAATGGATTATCATCACTATATTCATTCGGATTTAACGATAGCCCGTGAAGTGACGCATACATTTCAACAATTCCTTTAATAACTGTTGTTTTCCCTGTTCCTGGTCCACCTGTCAATAACATCATCGGTTTATGAAGTGCCGTTTGAATTGCTTCTTGCTGAAGCGGTGCATACTGAACAGTCAGCTGTTCTTCAATTTCACCTAACGTCTTTAACACTTCAGCTTCAGGAAATGAAGGTGTTTCTTCTTGATTCATAAGCCTCCGAATAGACTTTACAACACCTTTTTCAGAGTAGAATAACGATGCTAAATACACTCGTTCTTCTTCTATTATGACTTTCCCTTCACTTTGCATCATTTCAACGCAGCCTATAATGTCTTCCTCTGTCACTCTTCCTTCTTGGCTGTTTAAAAGTGACATCGTTTCTCTTACAAGTTGATCTTTTCCCATATAAACGTGACCGAGTTGCAGTGAAACATTCTCTAGCGTATAAAAACATCCTGCACGTACACGATCATCGTGATTACCCGATATCCCTAACGCACGTCCTATATCATCTGCTCGTCCAAAGCCAATGCCGTCCACTTCTTCAATAAGTTGATATGGATTATTACGAATCACTTCTAACGTCATCTCTTTATATTGTTGGTAAATCTTAATAGAAAGCTTCGTTCCAAAACCGTAACCATTTAAAAAGCTCATTACTTTCTCTAGCCCTTGATGCTCAACAATTGTCTCATATATTTCCTGCGCTTTTTGTTTGTTGACAACACCACTTAACGCCTCAGGATCATCCATAATTTTAGAAATGGCATGTTCCCCAAGATGGTCCACAATTTTTTCAGCTGTACGCTTTCCGATTCCTTTAAATAAATCACTCGCTAAATATTGCACCATACCTGCTTTTGTTTGCGGTAATTCTTTTTTAAATGTTTCAACTAAATATTGTTTCCCATACTTTGGATGATCCTTAAAATGACCTGTCAATGTAAACATTTCATCTTCATGCATACGGGGAAAATGACCATTTATCATCACTTTTTTTTCGTCGTACGTTTCATTTGTTTCAATGACTTTCATACTGACAACGGAATAGAGGTTTTCTTCGTTGTGGAAAATGGTATGAAGAACTTGCGCTTTTATAAACTTTTTCTCTTCCTCAAACAAATCCATTGCATGTTGATTTCCCATCTTTCCTCTCCTTTCCGATCTTTTCACTTTAATGAACAGTACATCCCCCACCTCTTTAGATGAGGGATAACTACTCATTAAACTATATGTTCATCTTATTCAGCTTCTTGCTCTAATAAACGAACACCATTACCAGCTAAGAAGTGATCTGGCTGAATTTCAGTTGCTTTCTTAAATAAAGCCAGAGCCTTCTCGTTATTTTCTTCAAATACGTACGCAACACCTAAATTATAATACGCATCCGCATGCTCTTCATCCATTTCTAATACCTTTTCAAAATAAGGTTTCGCCTCTTGAATATGTTCTAAACGCGCAAAGCAAAGTCCGCACTGAAACATAGCTTCTACATCGTTTTCATCTAATTCTGTTGCTCTTTGTAAAAATGGCAGTGCAAGACGATCGTTTCCAAGTTGCACATGTGTGATACCTAGCATAAATGTTACATCAGCTGATTGTAATCCAGATTGCATTGCTTGTTCAAATACAGCTTTTGCCTCTGCAAATTGCTCTTGGCCGTAATACACATTTCCTAATCCATAATAAGCAGCTGCAGATTTATCATCTAACTCTAATGCACGTTTATAAAATAAAATTGCTCTTTCACTATCACCTAGTACATCTAATAAGTTCGCAAAATTAATGTATCCAAGTGCATCTTTTGGATTTTCTTCAATTGCTTCTGTAAAATTTTTAGCAGCTTCTTCCCAGTTTCCTTCTTGCATATATTTAATACCTGTTTCAAGTTTGTTTGACATGTCCTTCACCTCTACAACAAATTATAACAAAGAATGTATTTTCCAAGCGAACGAAAATTCGCTTTATGTAAAAGAAACCTCTAACCGCGAATCGGCAGAGGCTTCTCGTTTTATCCTAAATAATCCAATTTCTTACCGCTACGGTATACTTCATCAATTGTAGCACCACCTAAGCACTCATCTCCATCATAGAAAACAACTGCTTGTCCTGGTGTAATTGCACGAATTGGCTCGTCACAAAGAATACGAACTGTATTTTCATCAACGATTTGAACCGTTACTTTATTGTCTTCTTGACGATAACGGAATTTCGCTGTGCACTTAAATTCTTTTTCTTTCGCTTCATTACTTACCCAGCCGATATTCGTAGCAATAACTTCATCACCATATAGAAGTTCGTTATGGAATCCCTGATCAACATATAGAATGTTTTCTTTCAAGTTCTTCCCAACAGCAAACCATGGATCACCGTTACCACCAATACCAAGGCCATGACGCTGTCCAATTGTATAATACATTAAACCGTCATGCTTTCCTTTCACTTCACCAGATAATGTTTGCATCACACCTGGTTGTGCTGGTAAATAGTTACTTAAGAAATCTTTAAAGTTACGCTCACCAATGAAGCAAATACCTGTACTATCTTTCTTCGCCGCTGTCGCTAAACCAGCTTCTTTCGCCATTTCACGAATTTGTGGTTTCTTCAGCTCACCCAGCGGGAACATTGTTTTTGATAATTGCTCTTGGCTTAATTGATTTAAGAAATACGTTTGATCTTTATTGTCATCAACGCCGCGAAGCATTTTATATTCGCCGTCCATATAAGCAACACGTGCATAATGACCTGTCGCTACATAATCAGCACCAAGCGCAATTGCATGCTCTAAAAATGCTTTAAATTTAATTTCTTTATTACACATTACATCTGGGTTTGGTGTACGACCAGCTCGGTATTCATCTAAGAAGTACGTAAATACTTTATCCCAGTATTGTTTTTCAAAGTTTACTGCATAATACGGAATACCAATTTGGTTACACACTTCAATTACATCATTGTAATCTTCGGTTGCTGTGCAGACACCATTCTCATCCGTATCATCCCAGTTTTTCATAAAAATTCCGATTACATCATAACCTTGCTCTTTTAATAAAAGAGCTGCTACAGATGAATCGACGCCACCGGACATCCCGATGACAACGCGTGTTTCGTGAGGTAGTTTGTTCATCATGTCACCTCCCATGCTAATTTTGTGTTAATCGCTTCACGATTTTCACTGTTTCGTACGCCGCTTTCTCAATTTGCTCTTTCGTATTTCCAAGTCCGAAACTAAAGCGTACGGATGAACGTATTTGATCGGAGTCTTTTCCGAACATCGCCACTAATACATGTGATGGATCAATTGAACCAGCTGTACAAGCCGAACCACTTGACACTGCAATGCCAGCTAAGTCTAAGTTCACAAGAAATGGTTCAATGTTCATTCCTGTAAAACTAATATTAAGCACATGTGGTAAGCGATATTCTAAGTTTCCGTTTACCTCGAAAGTAATGTCTTCATTTTTGAAGACAGATACCATTATATCTTTAAACTCTTCATATTGGGCATTTTTTTGCTCACGAGTTTTTTCAGCTAACAAAATTGCTTGCTGTAAACCAACAATACTCGGTACATTTTCAGTACCAGCACGGCGTTTTCTTTCCTGCTCCCCGCCTATTAATAACGGTTCAAATTTCACATTTGCACCAGCGTATAGGAACCCTACACCTTTTGGTCCGTTAATTTTATGAGCTGAAATTGATAATAGATCAATGCCAAACTCTTTCACATCAATTTCTACTAAGCCATAAGCTTGTACCGCATCTGTATGGAAATAAGCTTGATGCTCTTTTAGCAGCTTACCTATTTCCGCTATTGGTTGCATCGTCCCAACTTCATTATTCCCAAACATAACGGATACAAGGATTGTCTCTTCTGTTAATGCCTTTTGTATGTCAGAAACTTGAACGCGTCCTGTTTTATCAACAGGTAAATATGTCACTTCAAATCCTTCACGCTCTAACAATTCACACGTATGCAAAATTGCATGATGTTCAATTTGTGTCGTTATAATATGGTTACCTTTATGACGGTTCGCACGCGCTACACCGATAAGCGCTAAATTATCAGCTTCCGTACCACCGCTCGTAAATATAATTTCATTCGGATTCGCATGAATGCTACGTGCGCATGCGCGTCTCGCCTCATCTACTGCATGGCGCGTTTGACGTCCATAAAAGTGAATACTAGACGGGTTTCCGAATGTTTCTGTCATATATGGAATCATCTTTTCGACCACTTCTGGGTGAGTCGGAGATGTCGCAGCATGATCTAAGTAAATGCGTTCCATTAAATCTCCTTCTTTCCAAATCGTTTCACAAGGAATTAAATGTAAAACATATAGCCCCCGTGATTTTCTTCCTCATAACGTACTAAATCTTCTAACGTTGTACTATCTAACACTTCTTGCACCGCATCACGAACACGCATCCATAATTGGCGTTGTGCTGGCTCTTCTTCTTCTATCATTTCTACAACACTAATCGGACCCTCTAACACACGGATTACATCCCCAGCTGTAATGTTAGCCGGCTGATCTGATAATACATATCCACCATATGCACCACGCGTACTCTTTACAAGACGAGCGTTACGAAGTGGTGAAATTAATTGCTCTAAGTAATGTTCAGATAAATCATGTGCCTGCGCAATTGATTTTAATGAAATTGGACCTTCACCAAATTTTTTTGCAAGATCGATCATAATTGTTAAGCCGTAGCGGCCTTTTGTTGAAATCTTCATCTATTTTGCACCTCTTTTCAAATTTTCACTTCTATTGGTTATATCTTATTTATAAAAGAACACAATTTAAAATCCTATGAAATTATAGCATAATATAGTATTATAAGAAATTTCAACTTGTGTATCAAAATGATAACATAAAATCACATTGAAAAACTCGGAAATTATTACAATTGAAAGAAAAATGAAAATATTCATATTCATATTTCCCACAAAACAGCATCCTATTTCAAATTCCACTAAAAAAAATGATACGATAGAAAGAGATTATACATTAAGGGAGACGGTAAAAATGAAACAACCACTCGCACATCGAATGCGCCCTACAAATATTCAAGAAATTATCGGACAACAACATTTAGTTGGTGAAGGAAAGATTTTATGGCGAATGGTCCAAGCAAATCATTTTCAATCTATAATTTTATACGGCCCTCCAGGCACCGGAAAAACATCAATTGCTAGCGCAATCGCAGGAAGTACCGGTACTCCGTTTCGTCTATTAAACGCTGTTACCCATAATAAAAAAGATATGGAAGTTGTCGTACAAGAAGCGAAAATGCATCGACATCTTGTTTTAATTTTAGATGAAGTGCACCGTCTAGATAAAGCAAAGCAGGACTTTCTATTACCTCATTTAGAAAGTGGGCTTCTTACTTTAATTGGTGCAACGACAAGTAATCCATTTCATGCGATAAACTCTGCTATTCGGAGCAGGTGTCAAATTTTCGAGTTACACGCCCTGACAGAAGACGATCTTTTAATTGGCTTAAAACGAGCACTTGAAGATAAAGAAAAAGGTCTTGGGGAATATGATGTAACGGTTACACCTGAAGCATTACATCACTTTGCAAATGCATCAGGCGGAGATATGCGTTCCGCTTATAATGCACTTGAACTAGCTGTATTATCTAGCTTTACAACGGATGACAAAGCTGTGGAAATCACGCTAGAAATCGCAGAAGAATGCTTGCAAAAAAAGAGCTTCGTTCACGATAAAGGTGGAGATGCTCATTATGACGTATTATCGGCATTTCAAAAATCGGTGCGCGGAAGTGATGTAAATGCAGCACTTCATTATTTAGCACGCCTTATTGAAGCAGGTGATTTACAAAGTATTGGTAGACGTCTTCTTATTATGGCATATGAAGATATCGGACTTGCTAGCCCGCAAGCCGGACCACGTACACTAGCAGCTATAGAATCAGCTGAACGGGTTGGATTCCCAGAGGCACGCATACCACTTGCAAATGCCGTTATCGAGCTGTGCCTATCACCAAAATCAAACTCAGCTTATAAAGCACTTGATGCTGCATTACACGATTTACGTAACGGTCAAACAGGCGACATCCCAAGTCATTTAAAAGATAGTCATTACAAAGGCGCAGAATCACTTGGAAGAGGCATTGGATACTTATACCCACACGACCAACCAAATGGCTGGGTACAACAACAATACTTACCTGATAAAATAAAAAACAAACAATATTATAAACCGAAAACGACAGGAAAATTTGAGCAAGCACTTTCTACTGTATATGAAAGATTACAAAGTTCGAATAAAACGAAAAATAAAGGGTAACATAAGCGAAAACGTCACCATTATGGAGGCTTCGCTTATGAAAACACGTCAAGATGCATGGACAAAAGAAGACGATCTCCTTTTAGCCGAAACTGTTTTACGGCATATTCGCAGCGGCAGTACACAAATAAAAGCATTCGATGAAGTCGGCGATACATTGAACCGTACTTCAGCAGCTTGCGGATTTAGATGGAATGCTGAAGTAAGACCGAATTACGAAGATGCGGTGCAACTTGCAAAAAAACAACGTAAAGAATTAAAGCGCTCTGAAGCTAAAATAGAAAAAGAGCATTTCACGAAAACGAAACAACTCGTAATCGATGCCGAGTTTTCAGAAGATATTACGCCAAATAAACAAGAACTTACAATGCAAAATATCATCTCGTTTTTGCAAAATTTGGAGCATAACAACCCTTCACTCGCAAAATTACAAACTGAAAATGAAGTATTACAGACTCAGCTCACGTCCCTGAAAAAAATGAATCATGAACTTGAAGCAAAATTAGCGGTACTCTCAAAAAAACAACAAGCAATCGAAGAAGATTATGCGATGCTTGTTAGAATTATGGACCGTGCTCGAAAACTTGTTTCGGTTGAAGAACAAGAAGAACAGATCGCTCCCATTTTCAAGACAGATCAAAATGGAAATTTAGATATTATATATTCTGCAGAGAATTAAAAACAGGGATGTCACTCTTTTGATTAAGTGACATCCCTTTTTATTTTTTCTGTGAATGATATATTGGTAAATGAAATTATATTGACGATTTTTCAAATATATCTATCGTAACTTACAATATATCAACGATTTTTTTAATTATATCAACTATTCGACAAGAGATATCGATTTACCAACAAATATTGACAAAACAAGTCGATTTGTTACAAAAGGAAATTTACGGAGTGAATTGGATATGTTTAACTTAAATGTCACTATAAACATATACGATTGAAAGGAGCCGATTGCCATTTCATTAGTAGTCTTCAAAATAACACTCGGTATTCTCGTTCTAACTTTAGGCCTTTTTACAATTCATAGTTTAAAAAAGACCTCAGGTTATAAATCGGACAAATACGATTATTCTTTATTAGGATTACTTACACTTGAAGTATTAGTATTGCAAATATCAGCAGTTCTTTAAAATATAATAGAAAAAGCATATACCCTAGACGGATATATGCTTTCTTTTTATTCTTGTCCTACACGTTTCACTTCTACATTTTTAATGCGTTCACGTACAACGTGACTTGCCATAATTAAGCCTGCCACAGATGGTACGAAGGCATTTGATGAAGGCGGTAATTTCGCTTTACGAATTTTCGCATTTTCGTCTGGTACAATTTCTTTACGTACTTCTTCACGAATTACGATTGGGTTTTCATCAGAGAAGACAACTTTTACACCTTTTTTAATACCCTCTTTACGAAGCTTCGTACGAATTACTTTCGCAATTGGATCTGTATGTGTTTTAGAGATGTCCGCAATACGGAAACGAGTTGGGTCCATTTTATTTGCTGCACCCATACATGAGATAATTTTAATTTTACGACGTAAACATTGTTTAATTAAATGGATCTTGAACGTAATCGTATCCGATGCATCCACTACGAAGTCTAAACCGTGTTTAAAGAACTCTTCATATGTTTCATCTGTATAAAACATTTCTAGTCCAATTACTTCACACTCTGGGTTAATGTCTGCGATACGCTCTTTCATTAATTCTACTTTTGAACGTCCTACAGTAGATACTAAAGCGTGAATTTGACGGTTTACGTTTGTAATATCTACAACGTCTTTATCAACTAATACAAGACGCCCAACGCCAGAACGCGCTAACGCTTCAGCGGAAAAAGAACCTACGCCGCCAATTCCTAAAATACCGACTGTACTATTTTTTAATATTTCAAGTCCTTCTTTACCGAAGGCTAATTCATTACGTGAAAATTGATGTAACATTCAGCTCTACACTCCTATTACAAAAATGGTCTACCATGTATTCTAGCGTTTTTCCGACTATTTGTATAGAAAAAGTTATAGAATTCCTAAAAATACATATTTCGAGCATGAAAACATAGTGTAAACCAACTTTTATTTCTTCCTAAATACAGTTTTAAAAAGGAGGATTCAGAGAACCGAGCAGATCGAGGCGCGTATGCTAGGAGGAGCGCAGTGTAGGAGTACTACTCGAGCACCGGACTAGCATACGTAACGATGAGATGCGACAGTTATCTGAACCGGACTTTTTAAACTTCCTATCAAAAAAAGCCTAGATGGTATTAGTATAACCATCTAGACCCTATTTTTACTTCTCTTATTTCTCTTCTTTCAAGCTCAATTTCAAGTTCAACTCTTCAAGCTGTGCTTCTGCAACTGGGCTTGGAGCTTCTGTTAATAAGCAGCTTGCACTTGCTGTTTTCGGGAATGCAATCGTATCACGAAGGTTCGTACGACCTGCAAGTAACATAACAAGGCGGTCTAAACCTAATGCGATACCGCCATGTGGTGGCGTACCGTATTCGAATGCTTCTAATAAGAATCCGAATTGCTCTTGCGCTTCTTCTTGTGAGAATCCAAGTGCTTTGAACATTTTTTCTTGTACGTCACGCTCGTAAATACGAAGTGATCCACCACCAAGCTCATAACCATTTAATACAAGGTCGTATGCTTGTGCACGTGCTTTTTCTGGTGCTGTTTCTAATAACTCAACATCTTCACGGAATGGCATTGTGAATGGGTGGTGAGCTGCGAAGTAACGATCTGCATCTTCGTCGTACTCAAGAAGTGGCCAATCCGTTACCCATAGGAAGTTATATTTACTTTCGTCAATTAACTCAAGCTCTTTACCTAGACGTAAGCGAAGTGCGCCTAAGCTATCTGCAACAACACTCTTCTTATCTGCTACGAATAGTAATAAGTCGCCAGCAGTAGCTTCTAGCGTAGTCATTAACACGTTTGCATCCTCTTCACCGAAGAATTTCGCAATCGGTCCTTTTAAGCCGTCTTCTTCCACTTTAAGCCAAGCTAGACCTTTAGCACCGTATACTTTTACGAATTCAGTTAATGCATCGATATCTTTACGAGAGTATTTGCTCGCAGCACCTTTTGCATTAATTGCTTTTACTTGTCCGCCGCTTTCTACAGCACTTGTAAATACTTTAAACCCACAACCTGCTGCAAACTCAGATAAGTCTGTTAGTTCCATTTCAAAGCGTGTATCTGGCTTATCAGAACCGTAGCGAGCCATTGCATCAGCATATTTCATACGAGGGAATGGTGCGCTAACTTCTACACCTTTTGCATCCTTCATAACTTTCGTCATCATGCGCTCCATCATATCTAAAATTTCATCTTGTGTTAAGAATGAAGCCTCGATATCGATTTGCGTGAATTCTGGTTGACGGTCCGCACGTAAATCTTCGTCACGGAAACAACGTGCTACTTGATAGTAACGCTCAAATCCACCGACCATAAGAAGCTGTTTAAATAGCTGCGGAGACTGTGGTAATGCATAGAATTCGCCGTCATGTACACGACTTGGTACTAAATAGTCACGAGCTCCTTCTGGCGTGCTCTTCGTTAAAATTGGTGTTTCCACTTCTAAGAATTCTTCTGTATCTAAGAAGTTACGAATTGTTTTCGTTACGTCGTGACGCATTTTGAATGTGTTAAACATTACAGGACGACGTAAGTCTAAATAACGATATTTTAAACGCACATCTTCTGATGCATCTGTATCATCAGCAATAATGATTGGCGTTGTTTTCGCTGCATTTAATACGTTTACTTTCGTTGCTTGTACTTCAATACGACCAGTTACCATATTGTCATTAATTGCACCTTCACCACGCTCAACAACTGTACCTTCTACGTGTAATACGTATTCGCTACGAATTGTTTCTGCTACTTCTAGCGCTTCTTTTGATGTTTCTGGGTTAAATACAACTTGTACGATACCTGTACGGTCACGTAAGTCGATAAAGATTAATCCACCTAAATCACGGCGTTTTTGTACCCAACCTTTTAATTGAACTGTTTGTCCAACTGCTTCTACTGTTACTTTTCCACATGCATGTGTTCTTTCAGCCACTGTAAGTTCCCCCTATATTAATTTCTCTGCTACGTATGAAGCAAATACATCTAATGCTACTTCTTCTTGTTCACCTGTTGCCATATCTTTTAAGTTAATGATGCCTTTATCTAGCTCATCTTCCCCTAATACAGCTACAAATTTTGCCTTTAGACGATCTGCTGATTTAAATTGTGCTTTCATTTTGCGATCTAAATAATCTTTTTCAACTGATAATCCAGCTTTACGAAGATCAAACGCAACTTTTGCAGCATGGTCTTTCGCTTTTTCACCAAGCGCTACAACGTAACAATCGATACTATGTTCAATTGGTAATTCAATGTTTTCAGCTTTTAGCGCCATAATTAAACGCTCGATACTCATCGCAAAACCGATACCTGGCATCTCTGGTCCACCGATTTCTTGTACAAGTCCGTTATAACGACCACCACCGCTTAATGTAGTGATAGCACCGAAACCTTCTGCCTCACTCATAATTTCAAAAACAGTATGTTGGTAGTAGTCTAAACCACGTACTAAGTTCGGATCTTTTTCAAATGGAACGTCCATCATCGTTAATAGTTCTTGAACTTTGTCGTAGTATACTGCTGAATCTTCGTTTAAGTATTCTGTAATAGATGGTGCTGTTCCCATTAATTCATGGTTACGGTCCTTCTTACAATCTAAAATACGAAGAGGATTCTTTTCTAAACGAGATTGACAATCAGAACAGAACTCACCAATACGTGGCTCGAAGTGTGCGATTAACGCATCACGGTGCGCTTGACGGCTCGCCGCATCACCCAAGCTGTTTAATACAACTTTAATATTTTTTAAGCCCATGCCGCGGTAAAACTCTACAGCAAGTGCAATTACTTCTGCATCAATTGCAGGATCGTTACTACCGATTGCTTCGATACCGAATTGTACGAATTGACGATAGCGACCTGCTTGTGGTCTTTCGTAACGGAACATTTGACCGATATAGTATAATTTCGTTGGTTGTGTTGCGTCACCGAACATTTTGTTTTCAACGTAAGAACGTACAACAGGTGCAGTGCCTTCTGGACGTAATGTCAAACTACGCTCTCCACGATCTTGGAATGAGTACATTTCTTTTTGCACGATATCTGTCGTATCACCAACACCGCGTAAAAATAGCTCAGTGTGTTCAAAAATTGGTGTGCGAATTTCTTTATAATTGTAACGACGGCAAATTTCGCGTGCTTGCCCTTCGATATACTGCCATAACTCAACATTGCCTGGAAGAATATCTTGCGTTCCGCGTGGGATTTGAATAGACATATTCAGTTCCTCCTCAAATTGTTTTAATCTTAATAAAAATAAAAAAACTCCCGCCTCTACTGTTTGAACAGTAGGGACGAGAGTATTATACCCGTGGTGCCACCCTAATTGAAGCACGTATGCTTCCACTTTTTTAATAACGCTTAAATATGCGTTCATCTCTACTAAGCATATATGCCGTTCAAGTTGAAACCTCTAGAGTGTCATTCAATCAGTCATCATGCAGAAATGTTTTCAGCCTAAGACATTTCTTCTCTTTCCATGTGTGTCTCATTTACTCTTCTCTATCAACGGTTATATTCATATGTAAATATAAAATTACTATACGTTTGTTGAGTAGGATTGTCAAGTACTCTAAGAGCGTTCAATTTGCTTCTTTAGACGCTTAACATCTTGAAGCGAAATGCCAAATTCAGAAGCAAGCTCCATTGAAGTGTTGTTTTGCTCTTTTGAAATAAAATCATGAAAATTCACGTTAAACAGTTGATTTGCACCATTTGTAACAGAATGCCCTTTTTCATTCATACGCATACGTATATCCCTCACATTCAATATGGATGTTTTACTTTTTATTGTTCCATATTGATGAGAGGGTTATACATATAAATGAATAACGTTATTCCATAACGCTCTTATATAAGTAAGCACCTCTTTGAATCATAAAGAATGTTGCAACCATCGCTGCCATTACAAATACTACCCAAGTACCGTAACTTAACACTGCGAAAGTAATTCCTAATGCATTGAAAAGAATAGCTAAGCTAAATCGCAATAAAAATTTTAAATCTTTAAAGACTGACCAATTCATATACTATCTCCCCTTATCACACATACATTCAAATATTTTTACCATTTTTTTCATTATACTATATAATTAATGACCCGAGCTATTGATTCCAAACACAATAATTTCTAACAGCGCATGCAATATACCTCGCACTTCCCATTCTGCGTGCGGTGCTCCAAATAACGCCCATATGACAGCAACAATAATCTGAAAAATAATCGTAAGTGTAATTTTTATAGCTGGTATTTTTCCTACTCGCAATCCCCAGTATCCAACAATCCCAAGAATGCATAACTCTAGCACGAAGCGTAAAGCTATATTGAATTCTTGAAGCATGCTACACCTTATTTTCCTTTTATTCCCTTTAAATTAATCCTATGATAAAGTGAAACTTTCATCAGGCTTTTACGGGTAGCCCAATTCCCACATATAACGGGATAAATGAACAAAACATACAACAATGTATAAAAAAGAGAGGATTATATAACCCTCTCTTCTTAAGCAACACTATTTACTTTCCACAATTAAGGTCACCGGACCATCATTGATTAAAGAAACATCCATCATTGCTCCGAACTTACCTGTTTCTACATGCAATCCTTGCTTACGTACTTCTTCATTAAAGAAATCATATAAACGCTCTGCATAGTCAGGTTTGGCAGCATCCATAAAGTTTGGACGTCTTCCCTTGCGGCAATCTCCGTATAATGTGAATTGCGAAATTGATAGAACTTGTCCTTCTACATCAAGTACAGAATGGTTCATCTTTCCGCTCTCATCTTCAAAAATACGTAAGTTCGCAATTTTTTCTGCAATGTAAGTTGCATCTTTTTCTGTATCTTCATGCGTAATGCCAACTAGTAATGTTAAACCGAACGGAATTTGTCCTACGATCTCACCGTCTACTGTGACAGACGCTTCTTTTGATCGTTGTAAAACAACTCTCATCTTTTCTACACTCCCTATTAATGCATCATGCGTCGTACTGCATAAATTTCTGGAACACGTTTAATGCGTTCTACTACTTTTTTCAAATGTTGTAAGTTACGAATCGAGATTGACATATTAATTGTCGCCATCTTATTACGGTCACTTCTACCAGAAACAGCTGAAATGTACGTTTTCGTCTCTGTAACAGCTTGCAATACTTCATTCAATAAACCACGGCGATCGTAACCTGAAATTTCAATATCAACGTTATACTCAATTTCTTTTTCAGGGCTACCTTCCCACTCTACTTCTAATAATCGTTCTACAGCTTCTTCTGTATGAACATTTACACAATCACGGCGGTGAATCGATACGCCTCGGCCTTTCGTAATATACCCAACGATATCATCACCCGGTACTGGGTTACAGCATTTTGATAAGCGAATTAATAAATTATCCGCACCACTTACTTTAACGCCAGAATCCCATTTTCGAATTTTCATCGGTTTACGAACTTCTTTAACTTCCACAATTTCTTCTTCTTCACGCTGCTTACGGAACTTGTCCGTTAGTCTCGTAACAATTTGTGACGCTGTAATTCCGCTATATCCAACTGCTGCAAACATATCTTCTTCATTTGCAAAATTGAACTTCTCAGCAACACGTTTTAAATTGTCAGGAGCTAACACTTCTTTCATTTCATACTCTAGACCACGTACTTCTTTTTCAACAAGTTCACGGCCTTTTTCAATATTTTCATCTCTACGTTGCTTCTTAAAGAATTGACGAATTTTATTTTTAGCATGAGATGTTTGAGCAAGTTTTACCCAATCTTGACTTGGCCCATACGAATGTTTCGATGTTAAAATTTCAATGATGTCACCTGTTTTTAATTTATAATCAAGCGTCACCATTTTTCCGTTTACTTTTGCACCAATTGTTTTATTTCCAATTTCCGAATGGACACGATACGCGAAATCAATCGGAACAGATCCAAGTGGTAATTCCATTACATCGCCTTTCGGTGTAAAGACGAATACCATATCAGAGAATAAATCAATTTTTAATGACTCCATAAATTCTTCTGCATTAGAAGCTTCATTTTGCCATTCTAAAATTTGACGGAACCATGTGAGTTTCTTCTCTAATGTACCTGTTGTTTCTGCTGTTTTTCCTTCTTTATACGCCCAGTGTGCCGCGATCCCGAATTCTGCAATTTCGTGCATTTCTTTCGTACGAATTTGCACTTCAAGTGGATCACCTTTCGGCCCAATTACAGTCGTATGAAGAGATTGATATAGATTCGCTTTCGGCATCGCAATATAATCTTTAAAACGACCTGGCATCGGCTTCCAACACGTATGAATAATTCCAAGCACTGCATAACAATCTTTAATACTATTTACAACGACACGTACAGCTAATAAATCGTAAATTTCATTAAACTGCTTGTTTTGCAGTGCCATTTTACGATAAATACTGTAAATATGTTTTGGTCTTCCAGAAATTTCAGGTTGAATTGCAACTTCGTCTAATTTCTCACGAATACCAGTCATTACTTCGTCTAAATACTCTTCACGTTCTGCACGTTTACGCTTCATTAAATTTACAATACGATAATATTGCTGTGGATTTAAATAGCGAAGTGACGTATCCTCTAGCTCCCATTTAATAGTACTAATTCCGAGCCTATGTGCTAAAGGTGCAAAGATTTCTAACGTTTCATTCGCTATGCGACGCTGCTTCTCTTGAGGCAAATGTTTCAATGTACGCATGTTATGAAGACGATCAGCTAGTTTAATTAAAATAACTCGAATATCTTGAGCCATTGCAATAAACATTTTGCGATGGTTTTCTGCTTGTTGTTGCTCATGAGATTTATATTTAATCTTTCCGAGCTTTGTCACACCATCGACAAGCATAGCAATCTCTTTGTTAAATTCCCGTTCAATATCTTCTAGTGTAATCTCTGTATCTTCCACTACATCATGTAAGAAACCTGCTGATACTGTAGCTGGATCCATGTGTAAATCAACTAAAATACCTGCAACTTGAATTGGATGAATAATGTACGGTTCACCCGATTTTCTGTATTGTTCGCTATGCGCATCTCGTGCATATTCATAGGCACGTGCCACTAGCTCAATATCTTCATCCACTAAATATTGACTTGCTTTCTCGAGTACCTGTTCAGCTGTTAGTACCTGCTCATTTGCCATCGAATCACCTTTTATTGAAAATTGACTTTATCTTTATTAAATAGAATAAATTATATTCTATCATTATAACCCAATGATTGTGAATTGTGAAAAGGAAAAGATTTTACTGACATTTCACCATAATTTTTTGTTCAATTATACAAAAGTACCCGCTCCTCTCCAAGAGATTCACGGGTACTTTTTATCACCGTAGTTTTACTATATAGTGATTAGTATTTTTCTAATACTAATACATCGTAACCATCTAACATTTTACGACCATCTAAGTAAGTAAGCTCTACTAAGAATGCAATCCCTGCTACAACTCCGCCTAGTTCTTCAACTAGCTTAATTGTCGCTTCAATTGTTCCACCAGTAGCTAATAGGTCATCTGTAATTAATACGCGTTGACCTGGCTTAATTGCATCTTTATGGATTGTTAAAACATCTTTACCATATTCTTTACCGTAGTCAACTGTAATTACTTCACGTGGTAATTTTCCTAATTTACGAACCGGCGCAAATCCTACTTCTAATGCGTAAGAAACTGGGCAACCGATAATAAAGCCACGAGCTTCTGGTCCTACTACAACATCGATATCTCTATCTTTTGCATACTCAACGATTGCATCTGTTGCTGCTTTGTATGCTTTACCGTCATTCATTAACGGTGTAATGTCTTTAAACACAATACCTTCTTTTGGATAATCCGGTACAATTGCGATATGTTGCTTGAAATCCATATTTCTGAATCCTCCTCAGATCTAAAAGGTTTGTAAATACAAATCCTTTACCCTAACTGTTCTACTTCTTTATGATTACGAATCGTTTCAAACCATGTATATAGTTGCTGATATGTGCTATAAACCAATTCTTTTTCTAATTGTAAGTGGTTCATTTTCTCACGATATGTGTTCGATTCAATTAAATCACGCTTTTGTTTTTTGTCTGCCATAAAAATGACGCCATCTTTTATTGTAACAAATTCTAACTCAAAAAACACCTGTGTCATGAAATTTACTGTATCTTTTGACCAACCTTTATGACGACATAGTTGTTCTCCATATTGTCTTAAAGAAAATGGTGCTTTTTGGCTCAAGAACGAATAGTACCATTTAAAGTGTTCTCTCGTTGGAACAGTACTAAATAAATGATTATTCTCTTGATAAAATAGTGTATAAATTCGCGACGGGAACCCAACTTTAAATAGATCTCGTAATTCATCTGTTCCTTTTGGTAAATCAAGTAACACGATGTATTGATCATTTAACTCAGTTACTTCTGATGCATGCATAATATGCTCTTTATAGTCTTCTAAAGAAAATTTATGCAATACCTCTTCAGAAAAATACACCATTGTTATTTTTTCTTTTGGAAGTTCTGCTAAATTTGATTCTACGTTACGCATACTACGCCAATCAAATAATTGCCATGCGTCTACAGCAATATCTTGTACCATTAATTGCGGCTTCTTAAAATTATTCCATTCATTGATAGACGCTTCCCCTATTACAGATACCTTTGCAACTGGAGAAATTTCTTTCGCATACGCGCCAAAACCAAATCCGATTGTATCCAGTGTTGCCTGTCCATCGCGAAGAGCCATTTTCAAATGAGAACCGTCTGATCCGATTGCACGAATACTTTCTAGCTCTGCATCTTTCACTGCAATACGTGGTTTCGGATTTCCAACACCAAATGGCGCCAACTTTTGCATATCTTCAATCGCTGCAAGTGTTACGTCCTCCACTTTACAAAAAGCATCAACAGCTGTAATCGGAATAAAATCTTCTTCTGTTAAAATTACCTCTGCTTGCTCATTTAAGCGACGGCGTAATCCATCTACATCATTCATATGTAGCGTCATTCCCGCTGCCATCGGATGTCCTCCGAAGTGTGGCAATAGCTCTCTACAATCTGACAAGTTTGCAAACAAATCGAATCCTGCAATACTACGTGCTGAACCTTTTGCAGTTTCTTTTACAGGATCAATGCTTAATACAATCGTTGGACGATAAAAACGTTCAACTAATTTAGAAGCAACAATTCCAATTACACCTGGATTCCAGCCTTCTTTTGCAAGCACTAATACTTTATTTTCTTCAGGCGTGAAATTAGTTTCCACTTCAGCGATAGCTTCTTCTGTAATTTGCTTTACAATATCTTTTCGCAGTTTGTTCAGCTCATCAATTTCTTCAGCCAGCTCTTTCGCTTCTTCTGGATCATCTGATAATAAAAGATGTACAGCAGGCGCTGCATCTTCTAAACGGCCAACTGCATTAATACGCGGTGCGATTGAGAAGCCAATACTCTCTTCTGTAATTTCACTTTGCGAAACGTTAGCAACTTTAAATAGCGCCTTTAGTCCAATATTTTTCGTCATACGCATATGTTTTAAGCCGCGTTTCACTAGCAATCTATTCTCACCATGAAGTGATACTAAATCGGCTACCGTACCAATTACCGCAATTTCTAATAAATGTTCTGGTACACGGCCCAGTAGTGCATGCGCAACTTTAAACGCAACACCTACACCAGCTAAATAGTGAAATGGATACACACCGCCATCTAATTTCGGATGAATAATCGCAAGTGCTTCTGGCAATTCTGGTGGTGGCTCATGGTGATCTGTAATAATAAGATCTACTCCAAGCTCCTTCGCTACCTTCGCTTCATGTACTGCTGCGATACCAGTATCGACAGTAATAATTAGCGAGAATCCTGCGCTATGCGCCCAACGAAATGCTTCTTCGTTTGGTCCATAACCTTCTGTAAAACGGTTTGGAATATAAAATTCTACATCTGCACCTAATTCTTGCAAGGCAAGATATAACACAGTCGTACTACTTACTCCGTCCGCATCGTAGTCACCAAATATTAATATTTGCTCTCCATTTTGAATCGCCTTATTTACACGTTCTACCGTTCTATCCATTCCTTCCAATAAAAATGGATCATGAAATTCTTGATTTTCTGTATTTAAAAAATCTAAAATCTTATCTTCAGTATCTAGTCCTCTACCGAGGAATAACGAAACGACAAGTGGTGATAATTGTAATTTACTTGCTAATTCACTCACTCGCTCGCCATTATATTCTTTTTCTTTCCAACGCGTCTTCGGTTGTAACACGAAATCACCCCTTAACCTGTTCATTATACAAGACAGATTAAGGGGTGACAATATAATGCAAACTACGATGCAATATCTATATACTAAAATGTTAATAATGTTTAATTTGGAGAATACGGATTTATATGTACAAATACATTTTGTACGTTATCTTGTTTCATAAGCGTTTCTTTCACATGCTTTCCAATGCGATGCCCTTCTTCTACAGTAATGTACGGATCTACTGAAACTTTAATATCAACAATAACGTAATGACCATGCTCCCTTGCATATAAAGAACCGATTTTTTTCACACCATCTATTTGAAGTACTGCTTCTCTAAGCGGAATAACATCTTCCTCATGAAGAACATGATCAAGCGTTGCATGAATTGCTTCTGCTCCAATACTCCACGCCATTTTTGCAACAAGAAGCGAAACAAATAACCCTGCAATTGGATCAGCATATACAAGCCAATCTAATCCGAACTTACCACCCATAATCGCTGCACAAATACCGATTAAAGCTGCAATTGAAGAAAATACATCCGAACGGTGCTCATATGCATTTGCAATAATTGCATCACTATTTACCCTTTTCCCTAATCGGAATTTATATTGAAACATTCCTTCTTTCACGATAATCGAAAGAACAACAGCAAAAATCGTAATTGCTTTCGGTGGTTCTAGTTCCTGCGAAAAAGCTTTTATAGACGAAATCGCTATCTCGATTCCCACAATAAATAATAATACCGCAACAATAATCGCTGAAATTGATTCCGCTTTACCATGACCATATGGATGATCTTCATCAGGCGGCTGCTTTGCTGCTCGCAATCCAAACAGTACAGCTAGCGAACCAATTACATCTGATGCAGAATGCACGGCATCCGCTAATAACGCTTTACTGTTCCCAATATAACCAATTACCGCCTTTACAATCGCTAATATAATATTACCAACGATCCCGACAATAGCACCAAACTCGGCCTGTTTAAAACGTTCATCTTTTTCCATAATTAAAATCCCTTCTTTTCTTAACCTATCTTTTTATTGTAACAAAAACAGCGATAACGTCACCACTTTCTTCCATTTTTTCATTTTAAAGTTGCTATCTTATTGTATCCACAAACGAAAAAAGAGATGCCTCATAAAGAGACATCATCTTTTTTATACTTGCGGTTCAGATTCTACTTTCTCAACCTTCTTCTTGTTTTTACCCTTTTTCAAACGACGGCTTTCAAGCATTAACCAAATTTGAGAAGCAACGAAAACAGAAGAGTACGTACCTACAACTAATCCAACAAGTAACGCAAACGAGAAGTTACGTAGTGACTCACTACCGAAGATAAGTAACGTAATTACTGGGAATAACACTGTTAATACGGTGTTAATCGAACGACCAAGTGTTTGGCGAATACTTGCATTTACGATTTCTTCTAAGTCTTTTATATCGCGAACTCGTTTTTTCTGTTTGTATAATTCACGGTTTCTATCAAACGTAACAATTGAGTCATTAATAGAATAACCGATGATTGTTAATACCGCAGCGATAAACGTTAAATCTACCTCTAACTGGAAAATACTAAATATAACAATCATAACAAATGCGTCATGTAATAATGCAAGTACTGCAGATAATGCGTACGTAAATCGGAATCGAATACTTACGTATAAAATGATAACCGCAGAAGCAATTAATACTGCGATAAATGCATTTCGTGCAATTTCTTTACCGATTGTCGGTGAAACTGTACTCACGTTTGGATCTGTACCGTATTTATCGTGGAAGAATGTTTTTGTTTTTGCAATTTCATCTTTTGATAGAACACCTAATGTACGAACTGCGAATCCTTTATTGTCATCTCCAGTCGGTACAATATTTTCTTCCTTCACTTCAATGTTCAATTCTTTAAAATCTTTATGCACATCAGACACAGTAACTGCTTGTTTTGATTGCAAGTCAATTCGTGTACCACTCGCAAAGTCAATACCAAGATTCAATTTGAAAATTGGTAGTATAATTGCACCTGCAATTACAACTACAATCGAGAAAACAAGGAATTTATGACCGATATTTACGAAGTTAATACGATCAAATCTTGTCGGTGGATGTACTACACCTTTTGTTAATGGAATAATATCCTTTTGTTTCACACCAAAGTATCCTGGTTTTTTATCGAAGTAACGACTCTTTACAAGTAAACTTAGTAAGAAACGAGTACCGAATACGTTCGTAACGAAACCAACTAAAATACTTACGATTAAACTTGTTGCGAATCCTTTTACAGAGCTATTACCATAAACGAATAACACACCAGCTGCTGCAAGAGTCGTAACGTTTGCATCTAAAATTGTTGCTAATGAACGATGGTTACCAGCACGGAACGCTGACATCATTGACTTACCAATTTTCAGTTCTTCTTTCAGTCTCTCGTACGTAATAATATTCGCATCAACTGCGATACCTACCCCGAGCACTAACGCCGCAATACCTGGCAACGTAAGGACTGCATGCATCCAGTTAAAGACAAGTAGTGTAACGAAAATGTATAGACCTAACATAATAACCGCTACAATTCCTGGTAAACGGTAGAATACAAGCATAAATAAGAAAATAAGAGCGATACCAATCGCACTAGCGAAAATCGTTTGCTCTAACGCTTGTTGACCAAATTTCGCTCCAACTGATGTTGAATACATTTCTTTTAAATCAACAGGAAGTGCACCTGCATTTAATAAAGATGAAAGTTCTTTCGCACTTTCAACTGTGAAGTTTCCACCTACGATAGATACTTCAGCTTGGTTAAATACTTGTTCTACTGTTGCTGCTGATAAAAACTTCGGATTCGGTTTTGCAGATTCTGCTTTATACGAATCTTTTCCTTCTTCAAAATCAAGCCAAATTACCATTAAGTTCGTTGGTGGTGGCATTTTTGAAATTTTTTCAGTTACTTCACGGAATTTTTCAGCGCTTTTTAGTGTAAGACCTACGCTCGCACGCCCTTGCTCATCAAACGTTTGCTTCGCTCCGCCGCCTTTTAAATCCGTTCCATCCATAAGTAGATTGTCATCTACATCACGGAATGTTAATTTTGCTTGCGTTGACAACATCTCACGTGCTTTTTGCTGATCTTGTACACCAGCAAGCTGTACACGAATTCGATCTTGCCCTTCGATTTGAATGTTCGGCTCACTTACACCGAGAACATTGACACGATTTTCAAGAGCACCTACTGTACTTACAAGTGCCTCTCGGTCAATTTTATCACCTTTTTTGGCTGGTTTTACTTCATACAGAATTTCAAAACCACCGCGAAGGTCTAGTCCTAGACTAATTCCTTTTGCTATGTCTTTTCCTGCCGCACCAATTACTCCACCGATTAATAGAACGATGAGGAAAAAGGCGGCAATTCTCGTACCACGCTTTGCCATATGTACCCTCTTTCTGCTACTAACACTTTAAATAAATCTCTTACGATTCACTTTTACACGTGTGCATACGTCTAGTTAGTAGACTTCCTTTCTATAATTTTGCTAGTTCATCACTAGCTGTGTCGGTAAGTTTTTCACCATACCTACACTTTCATTATTTATTTTCTCTCTTCACTACCCCCTTTATATATAATCTTAGACATAATTATTTCCTCATTATCAATACCTATCATTATACTGCAAAAGGAAGAACAAACCAATTGCAGTCGGTTATTTATTTTCATATTCATCAAATGACCAAAGTGGCGCTTGGTACGCTTCAACAGTTAAATATGTCATATACTCATTAGCACTTACTCTTAATACATCATTTACTAATTCATACAATCTAACATCACTGTCTATCTTTTTCCACTTTTTCACTTTGAGAAACTTCCAAATGTCATCATCTGTCACTCGGTCGTAACCGAACATGTGGAACTCTTCTACTTTACTTTCTAAAACGACTTGTAACTGTCCGCGGTATGATTCTACCAAAGCCTCTTTATCTAACATACATAACATCTCCTTCTTATTTCGCACGAAAAGTCGCTTTTAATCCCGCTCTAATGGACAGCAATAACTACTTTCAAGAGCACTCTCTTAAATGCTTGTCATTCTTGTCTCGTACGTGCATATAAATTATTGTAAATCATTCCACTGATTTTGAGAAGGTAGGAGAAGACCATGACGAGACAAAGCTTTTTAAAAGGCGCATTTATTTTAATGATAGCCGGCTTTATTACCAAAATCCTTGGATTTATTAACCGGATTGTAATGGCACGTATTTTAGGAGAAGAAGGCGTTGGCCTTTATATGATGGCCGTTCCTACATTCATTCTAGCAATTACATTAACACAAATCGGCCTTCCTGTCGCAATCGCAAAATTTGTAGCAGAAGCGGAAGCTGTGAACGATAAACAAAGAGTTAAAAAAATATTAACAGTATCATTAGCTGTTACATCCGTTATTAGTATCATTTTAACAATTGGGATTATGCTCCTCACACCTATTTTAGCAAAAACATTATTAACCGATGAGAGAACGTACTATCCATTAATGGCTATTTTACCTGTCGTTCCTGTTATAGCTGTGTCTTCTGTTTTACGCGGTTACTTTCAGGGGAAACAAAATATGAAACCTAGCGCTTACGCCCAAGTCATAGAACAAGTTGTCCGCATTACGATTATTGCTATATGCATTCAATTATTTTTACCTTACGGCGTAGAATATGCAGCAGCCGGCGCTATGTTATCAGCTGTTCTAGGTGAAGTTGCATCATTATTATTTTTACTTACTTTATTCCAGCGTGAAAAACATTTATCTATACGCTCTGGATTTTTCACTACTGTAAAGGAAAGCAAAGGGACATTTTATTCTCTTATGGATATCGCTCTTCCAACTACAGGAAGTCGTTTAATCGGCTCCGTTTCATACTTTTTTGAACCTATTGTCGTTATGCAAAGCTTAGCGATTGCTGGCGTCGCTGCCTCTGTCGCAACCCAGCAATACGGTATATTAAATGGTTATGCCTTCCCGCTCTTATCACTGCCAGCCTTTATTACATATGCTCTTTCTACAGCACTCGTTCCATCTATTAGTGAAGCGATGGCTAAAAGGCAACATAAATTAGTGGAACACCGCTTACAACAAGCACTTCGAATTTCATTAATTACCGGTGGATGGTCTGTCGTTATATTATACGTATTCGCTTCACCTATTTTAACTCTTATGTATGGATCGGATAGTGCAACAGCATTCATCCAGCTTCTTGCACCTTGCTTTTTATTTCATTATTTTCAAAGTCCGCTTACCTCTGTTTTACAAGCTTTAAATTTAGCACGTGCTGCCATGATGAATACGTTTATTGGTGCCATCGTGAAATTAATCGTTATTTTTGTACTAGCTTCACGGCCAGAGTTTCAAATGATGGGGGTTGCCCTTGCAATTGCAGCAAATATAGTAACAGTAACATTTCTTCATTACGCTACTGTTTTAAAGAAAATTACATTTACCATTTACGCAAAAGACTATATTTTTGGCGGACTTGCCATCGGTATCGCAGGCTCATGCGGTTTTTACCTTCATAAGTATATAATTTTCTCTCATTCACTTGGCATACAAACATTATGGGAAATCACTTTAACAACACTCGTTTATATTGTGCTCCTTTTCATTTTCAAGCTCATTCGAAAAGAAGAGTTAAGTCGTCTACCTATCATTCGAAAACTTTCATTTTTGAAGTAAACAGGCTTACTATTTCATATAGTAAGCCTCTAGTTTTCTTTCAAATCAACAAAAAATTGTCCATTTTGAAAGCTACAGTATAAAATTTGTGTTACATCGTTATATCCTAAGTTTTTTAATTTTCCAACGAGCCACTCATCTGTATGTTCAATCATTTGCAAATGACTAGATTGAATTTCTCCATCAATAACAAGAGGAAGAGTAAACTGCAATGCATCCTCTTGGCCTTTTCGTTTTTGAAAGACAGATAACTTCCCAGAAGGTTCTAAAATAGCGTATTTTACATCCCGGATGTCTCCAACTCCCTGTTCCCTTAGTTGCATCATTAAATCATCTATATTATATCGCTGATTTTTCATCTTTTTTCCGTCAATTTTTCCCGCATTAATAATGATCGCTGGTTCCCCTTCTATTAAATGCCGAAAGCGTTGAAACTTTAAAGAAATGACAGACAAAATGATCTGTATACACATAAGGAAAATCATCGGAACTAATTGATGCCAAAGTGATTTATCGGTATTTTCAATTGCCACTACAGCCATTTCGCCAAGCATAATGAATACGACTAAATCTAATACACTTAATTCTCCTATTTCACGTTTACCCATAAGACGAAAAATAATTAATATGATGATATACAAAAGCATCGTCCGGCCAATTACCGATACCCATTCCATTTCTGCATCTCCTTTTTTACCTATAGATTCCCCTATAAAAAAGAAACTAGTCTAACTTAGGCAAAAGGAAAATATGCTTGTATTAAAAAGGGGGAATGTATAAATGGATGGAACAAAAAAATTATCAACTGCGATTGGCTTCGGTATCGTTATCCTATTAATTCTTGCAACAATTACTAGCATGGTTATGGCTCTTTTATTGAAATTTACAGATATGAACGAAGGGACATTAGCCGTTACTATTTTTATACTAGCTCTTTTATCTATGCTCATATCTGGATTTACTGCCGGCAAGAAAGCCCAAGGAAAAGGTTGGCTAGTAGGATTCACAACAGGACTTACATTCACTATACTTGTTTTTCTAGTTAACTATTTAGGCTTCTCTCAAACTTTATCGAACTCACAGTTACTTTACCAATTAGCATTAATGGGTGCGAGTACACTCGGTGGTATTTTCGGTGTAAATATGTCAAAACAAAACAACTAAAAAAGGCCCTGCACATTTCATGCAGGGCCTTCCTCATTAGTTTTTCACAACTTCACGAATCGCATTGCGATCGAAAGTTAAATGTGAACCACCAGATTTAACAACAATTTTCGTTTCATCTACTGATTCGATTGTACCGTGTAAACCACCGATTGTTACGATAGCATCACCTTTTGATAACTCACTTTGCATTTGAGCAACTGCTTTTTGACGCTTTTGTTGCGGGCGAATTAATAAGAAATAGAAAATCGCAAACATCGCAACGATCATAACGATATTCATCATACCTGGATTCATCTTTTGTTCCTCCTTTTAAATTATGTATTAGAAGTTTTTAGCATTCGGTTTATTAAAGCCATACTGTTCAAAGAACTCTTCGCGGAAATCGCCAAGACGGTCTTCACGAATAGCTTGTCTCACCTGCTCCATTAAGTTTAACAGAAAATGAAGGTTGTGATAAGACGTTAAACGAATTCCGAACGTTTCATCACATTTCATTAAATGACGAATATACGCGCGAGAGTAATTTTTACATGTGTAGCAATCACAATTTGGATCAAGCGGACCGAAGTCTCTTGCGAATTTCGCATTTTTCACAACAAGGCGACCTTCACTTGTCATACATGTACCATTTCGAGCGATACGAGTTGGAAGTACACAGTCAAACATATCAACACCGCGAATTGCACCATCAATTAATGAGTCAGGAGAACCTACGCCCATTAAGTAACGTGGTTTATCGTCTGGAAGAAGTGGTGTTGTAAACTCAAGGACACGATTCATAATATCCTTTGGTTCACCAACAGATAGACCACCTATAGCATAGCCAGGGAAGTCCATTGAAACAAGATCTTTTGCACTTTGACGACGAAGTTCTTCAAACTCTCCGCCCTGTACAATACCGAATAAACCTTGATCTTGTGGACGTTCATGCGCTTTTAAGCAACGCTCTGCCCAGCGGCTTGTACGTTCTACAGATTTCTTCATATATTCAAAAGTAGCTGGGAATGGTGGACACTCATCAAATGCCATCATAATATCTGAACCTAATGCATTTTGAATTTCCATCGCTTTTTCTGGTGATAAGAATAATTTATCTCCATTCAAGTGATTACGGAAATGAACACCTTCTTCTTCAATACGGCGGAAGTCACTTAAGCTAAATACTTGGAAACCACCAGAGTCTGTTAGAATGGCACGATCCCAGTTCATAAATTTATGCAAACCACCTGCTTCGCGTACAATTTCATGACCTGGACGTAACCATAAATGATACGTATTACTTAAAATAATGCCAGAATCCATTGCTTTTAATTCTTCTGGTGACATTGTCTTAACTGTTGCAAGTGTACCAACTGGCATAAATGTCGGCGTATCAAATGAACCGTGCGGCGTATGTACACGTCCTAAACGGGCACCCGTTTGTTTACAAGTTTTAATAAATTCATAACGAATTGCTGTCATAATTTACTCCTTTTATTTGTTTCCCATTTTAGCGTGAGATGCAACGAACATTGCATCACCGAAGCTAAAGAAACGATATTTTTCTTTTACTGCTTCATTATAAGCATGAAGTACATTATCTCTATTTGCAAATGCACTTACAAGCATGATTAATGTTGATTTCGGTAAATGGAAGTTTGTAATTAAACCATCAATTGCTTTAAATTCATAACCTGGATACATAAAGATGTCTGTCCAGCCAGAAGCAGCACAAAGCTTGCCGTCATGATCTGTCGCAATTGTTTCTAACGTACGAGTTGATGTCGTACCTACCGTAATAATACGCCCACCATTCTCTTTCACACGGTTTAATAATACCGCTGTCTCTTCAGACATATGGTAATATTCTGCGTGCATATGGTGTTCTTCAATCGTATCAGCAGAAACTGGTCTAAATGTTCCAAGCCCTACGTGAAGTGTAATAAATGCTAACTCAACGCCTTTTTGTTTTAACTTCTCCAGTAACTCTTCTGTAAAGTGAAGTCCTGCTGTCGGCGCTGCTGCTGAACCGATTTCTTTCGCATATACCGTTTGATAGCGATCGCGATCTTCTAGCGTCTCTTTAATATATGGAGGAAGTGGCATTTCTCCAAGTTCATCTAAAATTTCATAGAAGATGCCGTCATATGAAAATTCAAGCTGACGTCCACCTTGATCTGCAGTTCCTGTGCAAGTTGCTTTTAATTTCCCTTCGCCAAAAGAGATAACAGTTCCTTCTTTCACACGTTTCGCTGGCTTAACAAGCGTTTCCCACTTATCACCTTCCTCTTGCTTTAGAAGAAGTACTTCAATGTGTGCGCCTGTATCTTCTTTCACACCGTGCAAACGAGCTGGCATTACTTTCGTTTCATTTAAAACTAAGCAATCCCCCTCATGTAAGTAAGAAAGAATGTCTGTAAAATGTTTATGCTCAATATCCCCTGTTTCACGGTCTAACACCATTAATCTTGATGTTTCACGCTCTTCTAATGGGACTTGTGCAATAAGTTCTTCTGGTAAATGAAAATCAAACAGATTAATATCCATAACTATATCCACCTATTTCTTATTTGAATCGATTTATTATATACATAATAAAAGATAATACAATACTTAAAACAATACATGTAATGATAGGAAAATAAAAGGTAACGTTTCCTTTTTTCACAAAAATATCGCCTGGAAGTCTTCCAATGAACTTCCAAGCTAATCCAACAACAATAAGTAAGATACCTGCTGTAATAAGCAATTTTGGCATCTCCGTCATACTTTTGGCATCTCCATTCCGAAATGCTCATATGCAAGTGGCGTTACAATTCGGCCCCTTGGCGTTCGTTGTAAAAAGCCAATTTGTAATAAATATGGCTCATACACATCTTCAATCGTATGAGATTCTTCTCCAATCGTTGCCGAAACCGTTTCTAGTCCAACTGGGCCACCACGGAATTTCTCAATAATACCAAGCAACAATTTATGATCAATATGATCTAGACCTAATTTATCTACTTGCAGTAGTTCTAACGCCATCTGTGTAATTTCCATCGTAACCGTTCCGTTACCACGAACTTGTGCAAAATCTCGTACACGTCGTAATAAACGATTCGCAATACGAGGTGTACCACGAGCACGTCTTGCAATTTCTAGTGCGGCTAACGAATCAATTTCAACTTCGAATACTTCTGCTGTACGTTCAACAATTGCAGAAAGCTGATCTACTGTGTAATACTCTAATCTTGAAAGCACACCGAAACGGTCACGAAGCGGCGCTGATAATGCACCTGCACGCGTCGTTGCTCCAACTAATGTAAATGGCGGTAAATCTAATCGTACAGACCGTGCTGACGGTCCTTTTCCAATTACAATATCAAGACAAAAATCTTCCATCGCAGGATATAGTACTTCTTCAATTGATCTATGCAAACGATGAATTTCATCAATAAATAATACATCCCCTGGCTGAAGTGCTGTTAATACAGCTGCTAAATCTCCCGGCCTTTCAATTGCTGGACCTGAAGTAGTTCTAACATTTACGCCCATTTCATTTGCAATAATATTCGCAAGCGTCGTTTTACCAAGACCCGGTGGTCCATATAAAAGCACGTGATCTAACGTTTCCCCACGCATTTTCGCCGCTTCAATAAACACCTCTAAATTATGTTTCGCTTTATCTTGGCCAATATACTGACGGAGCGTCTGTGGCCGTAATGAATATTCTAAATCTGCATCTTCATATGCAGATTCCCCTGAAAGGAGACGTTCGTCCATTATACTCACCTCTTACCATTTAGTAAAAGACTAAGTGCCTTTTTAATATACTGATCCGTCGTTAATGATTCTTTTAATAGCTCTGGTACAACGCGAGAAACTTCTCGTTCCGCATATCCAAGTGCGCGCAGAGCTTCCAGCGCCTCATCAAGCTCAGCCGATGAACCTTTTTTCTCATCAAAACGTTCTGCGCCTGAGAATAAATCAACAAATGCATCTGGCACGACATCAGCTAGTTTTCCTTTTAAATCTAAAATCATTTGGCGCGCTGTTTTCTTTCCGACGCCCGGGAATTTCACTAAAAACTTCTCATCCTCATGTTCAATCGCTTGAACGACCTGTCCTGTTTGACCAGAAGCTAAAATTGCAAGAGCGCCTTTTGGCCCAATACCAGACACACCTAACAACTTTGTAAATAATAAACGCTCTTCACGTGTTTTAAAACCGTAAAGTGCCATAATATCTTCTCTCACATAATGATATGTATAGACACGGATTTCTTGCTTACTTCTTTGAAATACATACGGATTCGGTGTAAAAATTTGATAACCAATTCCATTATGGTCAATTACTACATATTCCGGTCCTACATGCTCCACGTAACCTGTAACATATTCAAACAAAATACGATCTCTCCCTCTTAAATCATGTATTCCATTTTAACATATTTAATGATAGAAAAGCGAGACTGCCCCAACAAATGTTCTCTATTTGAAACTTCTGTTATTTTCCATTGACAGAAAGTGTAAAGCACCTTAATATACAGAGGTCGATAATGATTATCAATACTAATTAAAGGGGTTACATCAGGATGAAACGTAAACTATTTATTTTATTTACTATTATGCTAGTTGTTCTTTCTATCGTTGGCTGTTCTTCTCAAAAAGAAGAATCAAAAGCAAAAGAACAACCGAAAACAAAAGTTGTAAAACATGCTAAAGGGGAATCTACAATTCCAGTAAATCCAAAGAGAATTGTTGACTTATCTGGATCAACAGAAGAATTATTACTTCTTGGACATAAACCTGTTGGTACAGCAAATACATATAAAGATAAAATCCAAAAGCATTTAACAGAAAAACTAGATGGAGTAAAAGCAGTAGGTTGGTACTGGGCACCTAAAGTTGATTTAGAAGCTGTTACTGCTTTAAAACCAGACTTAATTATTTTAAATAATCGTCAATTGAAGATTTATGATCAATTAGAAAAGGTTGCACCTACAGTAGTTCTAGAAACAAACTTAGAAGATTGGCGTGGTAAGTTTAAAGAAGTAGGTAAACTATTTGACGAAGAAAAGAAAACAGACAAATGGATTGCAGACTACGATAAAAAAGCAGATTCTTTATCTAAAAAGATTAAAGAGAAAACAAAAGATGAGAACTTTATGTTCGTCGCAGTTACACCACAAAACTTCCGTGTATACGGTAGCTTCGGGTACGGCGACATCATCTTTAACGACTTAAAACTTCCAGCAACAAAAGGTACAGATTTAAAACAAACGATGGCGCAAGTATCGCTAGAAGGTCTTGTTGCATTCCAACCTGATCAAATGTTTATTGTAAACTTTGGCGGCGAAGCTGATAAGGTTTACGAAGACTACAAAAATAGTGCCGTTTGGAAAGACAATAAAGCAGTAAAAAACAATCATGTATATGAAGTATCAAATGAAATCTTCAATACGAAAGCTTTCAATCCTATCGGAAAAGATATGCTAATTGATGAAATCGCAAAAGAAATTTTAGCTAAAAATAAATAAGAAAAAAGCAGCTCACCATGAGCTGCTTTTTTTCTTATTTTGCACTGCGTATTGCTTCATTTTTTCAATCGTCTTCACAAAACCTTCTTTTGATTTAATGCGAATACCACGCTTCAATTTCGCACGCTCATAACTCTCAAGCTTTTTCATATCAATTTGAAAGAAGGAATGAATCGCATTATCACTTTTCGGTACACCTTTAAAAATTTGTAATATCCCTTCCTCTGACACGCCAAAATAACCGCTAGTCTTTAATAACGGAGAAATATCATCAACTTTCTTTTGTAATACGATTTGTACATCATCACGATCAACGAGCTGCCATTCTTTATACTGCTGTAAAAACTTTTCTAAATCCGCCACTTTTTCTGTAAAGATTTCTTCACTTACTTCTCCATCAACATACATACGCTCTAATAAAATTGTAACTTGAGGGTCTTTCTCTGTCACTTTCGGTACTGGCCCTTCCGCCCTCGCACTCGTCTCATAAGCTAAGCAAAATATCATAACGAAAGCTTGTACTGCAATCAGTATCCATTTCATTTCCGTTCACCTCTTTTAGGCAAGATCAAACTTTCATTAGTAGTTTTTCCGGAAATGGGGGTTTTATCCATATAAATGACCGTATTACATTTCTCTCAAAAATAAAAAAATGCAGATAAAGTTTTATCCTTATCTGCATTAGCATTTGTTTTATACAAAATGAAAGACGCCTGCAAAGCAGGCGTCTTGATGCGTTTACGGCGAGAGACCAGGCGACCACATTCGCGTGTTTAGCACTTAAGCATATCTCTCGTCTTACGTAAATTAGCTCATCGCTTTGCTAATATAACATTAATAAAGTATAAGTGCAACATGTTTATAAAAATATTTTATTTCCTCTTTCATCCAAATGAATTATATGTAAATTATAAATTGATAAATGTAATATATATGTTACGATTAATACGACAGCGAAATCATCATAAACAGGAGATGGATATTGTGAAAAAAATAAAGGATGAACGTCTCATTCTGCAAACATTGAAAAATATACGTATTGTCTTTCTTTTTCAATACATTGGCGTAGTTGGAATTTTAGGCTATATTGGATTCACTGAAGGAATGGATCAAATTACGAAATCTCCATTGTGGCTATTATTTATGCTTACGAGTATTTTACTTGCTTATTTACAGTTAAGTGTTTCAATCGATGTAGAAGAAGGCGAAAAGGAAATAAAGTTAACTCCTTATTACAAACTTGTTTTACGCTCTCTTATTGTAGGAATCGTTATGGCTATTATTTATATCATTTTCAGTCCAGAAAGACCTCTATTTGAAGCTATTTTAACAGGTAGTATTCTCTTCATATGCTTTTTAGTTTCTTATTCCATTAGTTATTTTATTAAAAAGCGTCGTTTACAAGACGACGATGAATAAAGAGGAAGGGCTCACCCTTCCTCTTTTGTTTTGCTATCGCATTGTACCAGTTAAACCGTAACGGATGTCTCGGAACATATTCACTATGTCACGATTAAAATCGTTTGTAACTGTACCGTTACGTAAGCGTGTACTCATTGCATCGACACGAGTAAACATATCATTTCTTACAGAAACATATACATTTCTGTTTCCAACTTCATTTGCAACTGCTTGACGAATTTCGTTTGCAAGTGCCGTTTCATTCGATACTGGATTACGCGGTTTTACCGCAATCGCCACATCGTTTCCATATACAACTGTAGACACACGGTCTACGTTATTCATACGTTTCACACGATTTGTAATTTTTTCTGCAGTTTTACCATCATTGTTCATGTATGAATTGTTCATTGTAATATTACGAGTTGGATGCGGATTAGCAATTTGACCGTTGTAATTTACATCACGGTAATAATTGTATCCTGTATCGTTACGACCATTTCTATATGTTACATAATCTGTATAACGATCGTTACGCGTTACATTATCACGATACTGATGTGTATCATTATAAGATGTACGCTCGTAATTGTAGTTACGTCCATCCATTGCATTATTATCTTTTGGTGTACCACATGCAGCTAATGCACTGGTAACTAACAAAGAAGCAGCAATCACTTTTACTTTCGTATTCAATACAAAAACCCCCTCTGTTAGAATGAGCTTCTCTTCTGAAAAGCTCCCTCTTATGATGAGTAACAGAGAAGGTTTTTACACTGTTAATATTTCACTGGGGATTTTCTAACATTCGTTGTAAATCTTCCGTTTCCAGAACGAATTTACATACAAAAAAGGTGGGAATAATCCCACCTTTTTTAGACTTCTTCATCCTCTTCTTCTGAAACTGGCTCCCCAAATACATTTGGCGGATCTGGTTGATAGTACATCGTTCCTGGCTGCGGTGCATATGCGGATTGGGTTGGTTGATAATATAAAGGATTCGCGTATTGTGGTCCTCCAGGTTGCGGACTATATAACCTACTCTCTCCTCCGCATCCACAATCTTCCTCTCCTTGCACGAGCGGCGGCATATTATTATCTATCGGCATCATATTTGGATTTGGCATAGACGTATATTGCGGTCCAAACGGTGCTCCTTGCTGATATGGCATTTGATATGGATTTTGTGGTTGATAATAGGGATTTGACGGCATCATAGGCTGTTGGTATGGCATTTGATATGGCATCATATTCGGTGGTTGATTGTTATCCATGATCGGCATCATATTTGGCATTTGATTGTTATCCATGATTGGCATCATATTTGGTGATTGATTATTATCCATAATTGGCATCATATTTGGTGATTGATTATTATCCATAATTGGCATCATATTTGGTGATTGATTATTATCCATAATTGGCATCATGTTCGGCATTTGATTGTTATTCATAATTGGCATCATGTTCGGCATTTGATTGTTATCCATAATCGGCATCATGTTCGGCATTTGATTGTTATCCATAATTGGCATCATATTTGGTGGTTGATTATTATCCATGATTGGCATCATATTTGGTGGTTGATTATTATCCATGATTGG
>NZ_JBNTQO010000025.1:0-59868 GCF_050630465.1 Bacillus basilensis
TGTCTTGCTTGTCCTGATTGTCTTGCTTGTCCTGATTGTCTTGCTTGTCCTGATTGTCTTGCTTGTCCTGATTGTCTAGTTTGTCCTGATTGTCTAGTTTGTCCTGTTTACCATGCTTGTCCTGCTTATTTTCTATCTCCTGCTGTTCTAGTTCGAATTTGTCAGAGTCTAATTCAGAACGCTTGTCTTTTTTATAGCTTGTTATTCTATAAATCTTTATTTTGCTTTGTTTTCTATGTTTTGGCATAGGAATCCCCTTTCGAATTGTGTTATTCTATTCTATTCTATTCTATTCTATTCTATGTAATTTAGTAGAGTCTGCTTGGACAATAGATAAGGGAGTGTGTTCAAGAGGAGTTTATTTTTAATAGATTTTCACGCTAAAAAAATTTTTTTAGTGTTTTTTTGTTTTAAACACAACTAGACAACTAAACACTAATCTATTTTCATACAGTTATGTGTTAAAAGCGTGTTGTTTTATAACACACTGTGTGTTTTTTGAGTGACACACTAATTGAAGGCGTTAACACACAAAGAAAACAGTCGAAAAAGTGCTGATTTTAGTGGTTTTAAAAAGTTGGCACGCTAATTGCATTAATAAATAGCGTAAAGAAAAATAAATAAAACATAAATTTTTTATACTACACAAGGGGGATTTTCAAATGAATATTTTATTATGTTGCTCAGCAGGGATGTCTACAAGTTTACTAGTTACAAAAATGGAAGCGGCTGCAAAAGCTCGCGGTCTAGAAGGAAAGATTTGGGCTGTATCTGGGGATGCAGTAAAAAACAATATCGATCAAGCAGATGTATTATTACTAGGACCACAAGTTCGTTACATGCTTTCTTCAATGAAAACGCTTGCTGATGAGAGAAACGTTGGAATCGACGTTATTAATCCAATGCACTACGGCATGATGAATGGAGAAGCAGTTTTAGATCACGCGTTAACACTTAAAAAATAATTAGGGGGGAAGCGAAATGCAAAAGTTTATTGCATTTATGGAGAAATATATTGTTCCTGTCGCTGGTAAAATCGGATCGCAACGTCACTTAGCTGCGATCCGTGACGGATTTATCGCAGTTATGCCACTTATTTTAGTTGGTGCACTGGCATCACTAATTAATGGTTTTCCATCTGAGGCTTTCCAAGATTTCATGAAAGGTTTGTTTGGTGAAACGTGGAAACAAGTTGGCGGTGGAATGTGGACTGGTTCTTTCGCGATTCTAGCACTAATCATAGCATTTACAACAAGTTATAACTTAGCAAAATCTTACGGCGTTGATGGTTTGTCAGCAGGTATTATTTCATTTGGTGCGTTAATTATTCTTACGCCAACAACACCGAAAGAAGGCGGATTGAACTTAGCTTGGACAGGTGCACAAGGGTTATTCGTAGCAATTATTGTAGCACTCCTTGTTACTGAAGTATTCCGTTTCTTCGTACAAAGAAACATTACTTTTAAAATGCCTGATGGAGTACCACCAGCAGTTTTAAGATCTTTCGCAGCTATAGTTCCAGCATTTGTTATTTTAACAGTAGTTGCAGGTATTCAATTAGCAGTGAAATTAGCCGGTACAAGTGTTCATGAATTTATCTTTAATACGATTCAATCGCCACTGCAAAGTTTAGCAGGGACATTACCAAGTGCAATTGTCATTGTACTCCTTGTTCATCTTCTTTGGTTCTTCGGTTTACATGGTCCAAATATCGTTGGTGGTATTATTGAGCCGTTATACTTACCAGCATTAGAGAAAAATATGCAGTTATTCAAAGGTGGCACATCTGCATTTGATGTTCCAAACATTGTTACAAAACCGTTCTTTGATACTTTCGTATATCTTGGTGGTTCTGGTGCAACATTAGCGTTCTTAGTAGTTGTATTACTTGTAGCAAAAAGTGCACAATTACGCGGTGTATCTCGTTTATCAATTGGTCCAGGTGCATTCAACATTAACGAACCAGTAATCTTTGGTACACCAATTATTTTAAATCCAATTTTATTCTTACCGTTTATCATAACGCCAATTGTATTAGTAATTACTTCTTATACAGCTATATCTATTGGCTGGGTACCAAAAACAGTTGTGATGATTCCATGGGCAACACCACCAATTATTAGTGGTTATCTTGTAACAGGTGGACATCTTTCAGGTGCAATTCTACAGTTATTCAACTTTGTAATTGCGATGGTAATCTATTATCCATTCGTTGTGTTATGTGACCGTTCTGTTGTTCGTACTGAAAAAGCAGCAGCACAAGGAAATAACAACTCTGTACCTATGTAACATAGTAATTGTTCTCACAGACAACATGATCTGTGAGAACAATTACCTTTATATCATGTTCAAAAAGATGAAACCCATCTACAAGAACACCAAACTATCATTCATAAAATAATAATTTAATAGACATGTTCAAACTGAAGGGGTATGTAAATCGGTTGAACCATAATAGAGAGGGCGGTAATTATGATGACTACAGCAGAACAAATTCCATTCCAATTAATTTTAAATAGTGGTAATGCACGAAGCTTTGCAATGGAGGCACTTCAATTTGCCAAAAAGGGGAAAATGGCAGAAGCTGATGAAGCGATGGTAAAGGCGAAAGAAGCGATTAATGAAGCGCATCATTTCCAAACAGAGCTCATACAATCAGAAGCAAGAGGAGAAAAAACAGAGATTAGTGTTCTTTTAATTCACGCACAAGATCATTTAATGAATGCGATTACAGTAAAAGAATTAGCAGCAGAGTTTATCGATCTTTATAAAAAGCTTGAAGCGAAAGGGGAATAAAACATGACTGGAATTAAAATTGCTACAATCGGCGGTGGATCTAGTTATACACCAGAGTTAATTGAAGGATTTATTAAACGCTATGATGAGCTTCCTGTTCGTGAAATTTGGTTAGTAGATATTGAGGCAGGAAAAGAAAAGTTAGAAATCGTTGGTAACTTAGCGAAGCGTATGGTGAAAAAATCAGGTTTACCAATCGAGGTTCATTTAACACTTGATCGCCGTGAGGCATTAAAGGGTGCTGATTTCGTAACGACGCAGCTTCGCGTAGGTTTATTAGAAGCTCGTGCAAAAGATGAAGCGATCCCGTTAAAATATGATGTAATCGGTCAGGAAACGAATGGTCCTGGTGGTTTATTCAAAGCGTTGAGAACGATTCCTGTTATTTTAGATATTTGTAAGGATATGGAGGAGCTTTGTCCGAATGCATGGTTAATTAACTTTGCAAACCCAGCTGGTATGGTAACAGAAGCTGTCCTTCGTTATACAAATATTCAAAGAGTAGTTGGTTTATGTAACGTTCCAATCGGAATCCGTATGGGTCTTGCGAGATTACTTGAAGTAGATGCAAGTCGTGTACATGTTGACTTCGCAGGTTTAAACCATATGGTATACGGACTAGATGTATATTTGGATGGCGTAAGTGTAATGGATCGTGTGTTAGAGCTTGTAACAGATCCAGAAAAGCAAATTACGATGGAAAATATCGCTGCGCTTAACTGGGAGCCAGATTTTATTCGCGGCCTTCGTGCAATTCCTTGTCCATACCATCGTTACTACTACAAAACACGTGAAATGCTAGAAGAAGAGAAAGAAGCTTCGGTTGAAAAAGGTACACGTGCAGAAGTAGTAAAACAATTAGAAGATGATTTATTCGAGTTATATAAAGACCCGAACTTAGATATTAAACCACCACAATTAGAAAAACGTGGCGGCGCTTATTATAGTGATGCAGCATGTAGCTTAATTACGTCTATTTACAATAATAAAGGTGATATCCAGCCTGTTAATACACGAAACAATGGAACAATTGCAAGCTTGCCACATGATTCTGCTGTTGAAGTGAACTGTATTATTACAAAAGAGGGTCCAAAACCAATTGCAGTGGGAGACCTTCCAGTACCAGTTCGCGGTTTAGTACAACAAATTAAATCATTTGAGCGCACAACAATTGAAGCTGCTGTTACAGGGGATTATCATAAAGCGCTGCTTGCTATGACAATTAACCCACTTGTACCATCAGATAAAGTTGCAAAACAAATTTTAGATGAAATGTTGGAAGCACATAAAGAACATCTTCCGCAGTTCTTCAAAAAGGTAGAGAAATAAAAGCGGCGCTATTTAGCCCGCTTTTTTTATTCTATTAGGAGGTATTACGATGATTAAGTTAATTGTAAATGCAGATGATTTCGGTCTTACAGAAGGTACAAATTACGGTATTATTGATGGGCATATAAATGGACTTGTAAATTCAACGACGATGATGATGAATATGCCAGGAACAGAGCATGCGGTACGCTTAGCAAAAGAGTATAAAACGTTAGGGATAGGAGTACATCTCGTCTTAACGGCAGGAAAACCGCTTCTTGGAGACGTACCATCACTTGTAAGTAGCGATGGGGTGTTTCATAAACAAGGCGTCGTATGGGAAGGGAAGGTAAATCCAGAAGAAGTTGAGAGTGAGTGGACTGCTCAAATTGAGAAATTCCTATCTTACGGATTAAAACCAACTCATTTAGATAGTCATCATCATGTACATGGATTGCCAATTTTGCACGATGTTCTTGAAAGATTAGCTACTAAATATAATGTTCCAATTCGTCGTTGTGAAGAAGAGCGAGCAGTGCGTCCATTTTCTGACGTGTTTTATAGTGACTTTTATGCGGATGGTGTGACGGAAGATTATTTTGTGAAGTTAAAAGAAAGAGTACAAGGTGAGCAAACGGTAGAAATTATGGTTCATCCAGCTTATATTGATCCAGAGCTTGTGAAGCGTTCTTCTTACGTAATGGATCGTGTGAAAGAATTACGTATTTTAACAGAGAGCGAGTTACCAGAAGGAATAGAGCTTGTGAAGTTTTAATAAAAAAACGACGGCTACATAATGCCGTCGTTTTTTGTTTACAAAATGGATAGAATATATCCGCCGAAGGCTCCAAGTATAACGATAACCCAAGGTGGTGTTTTCCAAAAAGCGAGCAAGCAAAATAGAAGAGACGCAAAAACAAAATCTACAGCGTTCATGATTGTGCTTGTCCAAATAGGGTCATAAAAAGCTGCTAATAAAATACCGACAACGGCTGCATTGACTCCAAGTAGTGCGCCTTGTATGTAAGATATTTTTCTCACACTGTCCCAAAATGGTAAAACACCAATAACGAGCAAGAAAGCAGGAAGAAAGATTGCAATTGTTGCGAGTATTGCCCCAAGTGTCCCGTTTAGCACTGCTCCTATATAAGAGGCGAATGTAAATAGTGGTCCTGGTACTGCTTGTGTTAATCCGTATCCAGCTAGGAATTGTTCTTTCGTCATCATTCCATTTTGTACGAACTCACCTTCAAGAAGGGGCAGCACGACGTGTCCACCTCCAAATACAAGTGCGCCAGACCGATAGAAACTATCAAATAAAGCGATGTAATAAGAGAACGGTCTTAATATTGGTAGCAGTACTAATAGCCCGAAGAATAAGATGAGACAAGAAACTGCTATCTTTTTTGAAATAGGTACTTTTATATTTTGAGATTGGCTAATTGGTTGGTTGCGATATAAAAACCAGCCGATAAAGCCAGATACTACAATGAGAATGACTTGTGTCCAGCTATTTGGCCATAGTAAGGCGACTGCGGCAGTTACAATAGCGATCGTCGCACGATTTCGGTCTGGCGTTAATTTTTGTGCCATTCCCCATATGGCATGAGCGACAATAGCGACTGCTACAAGTTTTAGTCCATGAATCCAGCCAGCACTTCCAAGATCGAACTGATTAAGGAATGAGGCGAAGAAAACTAAAACAAGCACAGACGGTAAAGTGAATCCAATCCATGAAATAATAGCTCCTAATACCCCGCCTCTTAATAACCCAACCCCCATACCGACTTGACTGCTAGCAGGACCAGGAAGGAATTGACATAGTGCTACTAAATCTCCATAGCTTCGTTCATCCATCCATTTTCTTTTTTGCACATATTCGTGGTGGAAATACCCAAGATGGGCGACAGGACCACCAAATGAAGTAAGTCCTAATTTAAATGAGACGAAAAAAATCTCTAATAATGTGTGAAAGGTGTATTTGTTATTTTTCAAAATGCCCTCCTAGAATGTTTTTCTAAGTGCATTATACAAGAGATAGTAAAGCAAAAGGAACGATTCTAATGTAAAGATTGTGTGAATCTTTTCTTTGTAATTAAGGCTTTAAAAAGTCATAAATGATTATGTATAAACCATAAAGTAGTAGAAGTAGTGCTGGGAAATTTATATAAGGAGAATGCCCGTATGACAACACATTTCTTTGCGAGGTTAACAGGTAAGAGGGAAATACCTCCTGTAAATACAGAAGCTTATGGTGTAGCAGAGTTTATATTTAGTGATGATTTAAAGAAGTTGCAATATCGGGTCATATTGAAAAACATCGAAAAAGTTACATCATGCCAAATTCATTTAGGGAAAGCAGATCAAATTGGTCCAATTGTTTTAAGCTTATTTGGCCCATTAAAGCAAGGTATTAGTGTAAATGAAGGAGCCGTGACGGGTGTAGTCAATGTGGCGGATTTTGAAGGGCCTTTACAGGGGAGAGCGTTTGATAGCTTACTTCAAGAAATCATTCAGGCGAACGTATATGTAAATGTTTATACGAAGTCCAATAAGAAGGGCGAAATCAGGGGGAGAATTAGGAAAGTAAAGAAGTAGAAAAAAGGCTGTCCATATTTTGGAACAGCCTTTTTTGCTATGAGGTACAAATTTTAGCGATTATTGTTGGTAAATCGATATATTTTGAAAATCGCTCATATAATTCGTATTACGGTCGATATATTTAAAATACTGTCTCGATTAATTTTTTACAGGTTGATTTTTTATGAAGAAGTCCATGATATAAAACACTTCGTCATCGGGTATTTGTATTTCAAATGTATTTTCAATCGGTTGCAATGCCTTTTTCACTTTCATATACATCCAGTATTCATCCTGTCTTCGCTTCTCTTTATCTGGATGAGGGAGGAGGCTTTCTCCTTTTTGAAGACGGTCAACCATACAGCTCATATGCAGAATAACACCCATTAAGCTGTCAGGAGTTAGCTGTAAGGAAATTAATTCTTGAATTGTATTTAATGCGTAACGAATTGTTTTAATAAGTAATGCTCCGTCGTTACGCTGCATTTGTTGTTCAAGAATGTCAGCCATTTTTGCATATGTTTCTTCATACGTAATTAATTCTTGAATTGGCTGAATTGCTGTGTAGTTTACGATATCTTGAAAATGATATGTTAAGCATGGAACTTGCACATCGAAATTTGTGACGATACAAATGATATTCCGCTCTTTTTTTATGTTCTCAATCATTTTCGTTAAATCTTTTTCATGGACGATACTAATCGGAATAATTTCAATTAAGTCTTTGTCAAATCGCAAATAGTTCTCTAACACTTTTTGAATAGCTAAAGCACTGCCCTCACCAGTTAAACAAGCTGTTAAAATAACAGATTTCATTGGTGATAGTGGCTTTTTCTTTTCTTCTTGTACGTTTAAGTAAAACGGTGTTAAGTTTTTCACGGTTTCATATAATGCATCTAACGAGTAGCCAAGCTGAGCTTTTCGAGCTGCTTCTAGTGCATGTGGAGTGCTAGTCATGGAAAGAACACGTACCGGAATTTTGAACTCAGTTTCTAATATATCACCAATATAAGCAAGCGACCCCATATCAACGAGTAAGAGAAGCCCGTTTACATTTTGGAGTGTTTTCATATACACTTTCACGCGCTCTAAGAAATCTTTCGGCGATTCATGTAGCGGCATATCAATACCGGTTACTTCCTCAATGCCGAGAAGTTCGTTTGCAACATTTGCCATTTCTGTTGCAATGCCGTTGCCGTGCGCTAATATTAATACTTTTACTTCTGTTTGTGAGGCAGGAATTGGATCAACAACGAAGAACATTGTTAAAAAGCCTGCTTCATCGATAGGCATTGTTATTTGTAATTCGTCTTCCAGTAGTTGAATGCATTGCATAGCTACGGAAAAAGCTTCTTTATATTTCGTACGAATTTGATTTAATTGTGGGTGATGAATTTGTTTCCCAGCTTGTAAACGTTGTAGAGTTGTCTGTACATGTAAACTTAAAGCGAGAAATACTTTTTCATCAAACGTTTTAGATAAATGCTTTTCAGCAAGTTCCGCGATTTTTTCACATACGGAAACGATATTACGATCCACAATTTTAAAAACATTTTCATGACTTGTCTTTTTGGACATTTGGTTAAAATATTGTACGAAAAAGCTTTGAATATCATTTTCTATTAGTAATTCTAATTCGTCCTCTTCAATACCGCGAGCTTGAAGTTCTTCGTATTTATAATCAATATAATCGTAAATAGAAGACTGTTTTTCATTCTCTATTTTATGATTACTCCAACCTTCATCACCTGTAAATATAAATGTTTCATTTGGTATTTGGTATATATGACGGCTTTTTCTTTCAATGAATAGCCCTTCTTTCATATACCAAGGTAAATCTGTACTTGAAACGTAGACAGAATCACGTTTCTTTGTCACGAAGTCAGAGTAGGCTTTCGCGCAGGCGATTTGTACATCCGTTTTTAATTGACCGATGTTATTGGGACAATTGTAAAAGACGAAAGCACGCATTGCATTCGGGCTAACGTGAATTTCTTTTCGCAGGCGGATTGCTTCATTTGTGAAAAATAGTTGTAATAAAGCAAAGCGTTCTTTATGTGTACGCTCACGAAGTGGTGGCAGTGTGACAGTCATCGGTATACGTCTTGTAAATGTTTTTAATAAAAATGAATTTGGTTCTTCGGTTGTTGCAGTAATAATTAATACTTGTGCTTTACGCTCGTTTTCTGTTTCTCCAAGGCGGCGATATACTCCGCGGTCAATAAAGGTGAAAAGCATTTCTTGTCCTTCTGGAGGAAGGCGATGTACTTCATCTAAGAAAAGAATCCCTTCATGCGCTTTTTCAATTAACCCTTTTTGATCACTTGCCCCTGTATAAGCTCCTTTTTTAATCCCAAATAACTGCCCCAGTAGTAGCTGTGGATTATTTGCGTAATCAGCACAGTTAAAGACGATAAATGGTGCGTTTTTAGGAAGCTGTTCAACTTCAATTGCATATTCGTGCATTAAAGAAGCGAACATAGATTTTCCGACTCCTGTTTCTCCCAGCAGTAAAGTGTGCATACCGTTTGGAGGATAGAGAATAGAAGCTTTCGCTTTTTCAATTGCGATTTTAAGGCTTGTATTTTCAAGAGCAAATGTATCTAATGAAGTCACTTCTTTTGAATGCGTTTCCAACGACGTGTTCGTTTCTATATAAAAACGAACAGGACGCGTATTTGTTTTTAATAAACGTGTATCTTTTACAAGTTTGTTTAAGTCACTACTTACATTGGCGCGATCTAGTTGCAACAGGGTAGCGAGTTCTGATGCGGTTACACCTTCTGTATAATTGCCTTTTTGTATTGCGTTAAAAATGAGATCTATTCGTTTCATTTCTATTCACCTCGAAACTTCATCACTATTTAAAATTTTACACAAAAATGGGAAGGGTGGGAAGAGAAAAATAAAACAGCTTTAGCACATAGGCACTAAAGCTGTTACAATCTTGTGTCTTTCCAAAAATTAACTTCGAGATGAGAAGATGGATTATAGGGAAGAAGTTTGTATCCTTGTGACTGTAAATAATCAATTACTTTTGGCAGTATTTGTACAGTGACACTCGAATCATGCATTAAAATCACTTCGACTTGTTCATCGCTCTGATTACGTACCCTTTCTAGTATGGCAGAAGAATTGTCATAGCTTTTCCAGTCGTATGTATCGATTGTCCAATCCCACATTTTATACTGGGCTGATACGAGCGCATCACGGTAATTCTTTTTTAAGTAAGGCATGCTACCATACGGGACACGAACGAGATGTGTATTTAATTTTGTAACTTGCTGAACAATGTTTTGTGTTTGTTCCATTTCTGTAATTAAAGCAGATGGATCACCAGTGTAAAGACGTTTTACATCGTGTGACATACTGTGAAGTCCGATATAATGTCCGTCTTTAATTAATCTTTGCATTGTCTTTTTATAATGTGGCACTTTTCCACCAATAACAAAGAAAGTTGCTTTTCCGTTCTTTTCTTTTAAGATGTTTAAAATTTGTGTAGTATATTTGTTTGGTCCGTCATCAAATGTTAAGTACGCGATTTTTTTGGTAGGAGAAGTCGTCTCAGTATTTGGATGATGTTCAGCAGGGGGAATAGTAGTTGCTCCTGCATGAGATGACGCGTACATAGTAATTATTAAAAATAAAATAATGTATTGAAATACTCGCTTGATCATAACATTCACCCTCAGTTTGACAATCAAGATGTAAAAAAGAAAATATAATCCTTTTCTTATTATGTATATCTTTCTCCAATAGCGACACTCTCAAACAATCTATATTTTGGAAATGTAAAATAATGAATAAAAAAATAGCCTACTCTTATAAGAAAGAGTAGGCTATTTGAATATTTCATAATTGTACAGGCTATACTACAATTAGTCTTCGCGTTTTTTCACTTTTTTATAAAAGGAAATAAGTGGTTTGTAACGTTCATGTACAAGCCCGATTACTTCAGCGATAATCTCTGTAAAGAAGATTAAAACGAAAAGAAGAATAATGGATAACCATAATGTCGCACTAGAGAAAATGATTGCATTTACACTAAAGAAAATACCGAATGCGTATATAATTAGTACCGTTTTACGATGAGAGAAGCCCATTGCAAGTAAACGGTGATGTAAATGCGATTTATCTGGTGCTGAAATAGGTTTTTTATTTACGATACGACGGATAATTGCAAATGTCGTATCAAATACAGGTACACCTAAAATGATAACTGGAACGATAAAGCTGAATAACGTTACACTTTTGTATAATCCAAGTAACGATATAACAGAAATACAGTATCCTAAAAATAGTGCGCCTGTATCTCCCATGAAAATTTTTGCTGGATGGAAGTTGTAGAATAAAAATCCAATTGTACTTGCAAGTGCAATTAGTGCTAGAGGTAAAATGATAGCTGTTCCAGTGCCCCATGGGCTAGTGAAGGCCATATATGCTAGCGTTGCAAGTACGATAGATGAAATACCAGCAGATAATCCATCTAAGCCATCAATTAAGTTTATTGCATTTGTAATACCTACAATCCAAAATACTGTAATTGGGTAAGCAAGCCATCCAAGTTCAGTATCCCCGAGGATTGGAATATATAATACTTGCACTAATAATCCACTTTTTACAATCATAATGGCAACTAATAGTTGTCCACCGAATTTTACCTTCGCAGATAACTCGTACATATCATCTAAAATACCGATGATTACAATGATAATCGCACCTAGCGTTATCGATAACATTCTTTGTTCATATAAGCCACCGACAACAAATCCTACAGCTACACCAATAAATATCGCTAACCCGCCAAGACGAGGCATGATCTTTTGATGTACTTTACGCGCGTTTGGCTTATCTGTTGCTCCTATTTTAAAAGCTAACTTAATAACTAAAGGAGTAACGACGAGTACAGTGATGAAAGATGCCAAAATGGCATAAATCACTTGTGAGTCCATTAATACCCCACCCTTTTATAGTCTAACGTAATTTTTTTTAATATATTTATCTGAAAATTATGATGTTTATTTACAGGCTCATAACATATGGTATCACAAAAAGATTAGAATTCAATCTTTTTTTGTTTTTACGGTAAATGGAAACAGATAGAATATATGACAATTGTATACAGAATGTTGAATCATTTGAGAAGGTTAATCGTATTGGGCTTTGGAATATGACATTTTCTCTTTTTCTTTAATAGTGAATACTTTTATTTCAATATTATAAGTGTTACACGTAGAAATGAGTAAGTTCCGTGTTAAAATGTGGGAATTTATCCCGAATGAACGAGGAGCCTTAATTCCTGTAAAATCTCGATTGGTTTAACAAATAATTAATGAAAGTTATTTAATTTTACAAAAACTTAAAAAAGAATGAAAAAAGTAATTCATATAATAAAGAAGTAAAAGAGTTTTCTCATTTTTAATGTGAGAGGGGGAAGCACAGGAAAAATTCTATGTATTCGTATATTTTCTATTGTATATTCCTGTGCGAAAAGGAAATGAAAATTACGATAATAGGTACCGGATACGTTGGATTGATTACAGGAGTAGGATTGGCAGTATTGGGACATTCGGTTACATGTTTTGATATAAATGATGAGAAAATTGAACGGATAAAACAAGGGGATCTGCCTATTTATGAAGCTGGTTTATATGAATTAATAAATGAAGCATATGAGAATAACTGTTTAACTTTTACAACAAGTAAAGAAGAAGCATTTAACGATGCAGAGTTTATATTTATTGCAGTTGGAACACCATCTTTATTAGATGGGACAGCGGATTTAACATATATTCAAAGTGCATGTGTTGATATTGGAACATATGCGACTAACGACATTATTGTTGTTACAAAAAGTACTGTTCCTGTAGGGACGAATGGTACGATTAGAGGATGGATTGAGGAGAAGTTACAGGGGAGATATGAATTACATATTGCATCGAATCCCGAATTTTTACGGGAGGGTTCAGGTATTTACGATTTTTTTCGAGGAGATCGTATTGTAATTGGAGCAGATAATGAGGAAACGGCACGAAAAGTGGAGAATTTATATAATGAATTACGCTTAAAAACGTATGTTACAGATATAAAAAGTGCAGAGATGATTAAATATGCATCGAATGCCTTTTTAGCGACAAAAATTAGTTTTATCAATGAAATTTCAAATATATGTGAGAAGGTAGGAGCGAATATATTAGACGTTGCACAAGGGATGGGAATGGATAAGAGAATTGGTGCGTCTTTTTTAAATGCGGGCATTGGTTACGGGGGATCGTGTTTTCCGAAAGATACGAAAGCTCTTGTACAAATTGCAGGGAATGTGGCGCATGATTTTCGCTTGTTAAAAGCAGTCATTGAAGTGAATAATAAACAACAGTTGTTATTGATTGAGAAAGCAAAGAAAGTAATAAATATGAATAAGAAGCGGATTGCGGTGCTGGGAGCGTCATTTAAACCGAATACTGATGATATAAGAGATGCACCATCCCTTATTATGATACAAGAATTAATTAATATAGGTGCGGATGTAGTTCTATATGACCCGAAGGCGATTCAAAATATGAAAAATATCTTTGGGGAGACTATACAATATAGTGAATGTATAGATGAATCAATTAGAGGAGCGAGTGCGGCTTTTATCATGACAGAATGGGAGGCTATCCGAGCTTATCCGTTAGAAAAGTACGCCCAACTTATGAGAGAACCTATTTTATTCGATGGAAGAAATTGTTATACTGATGAGGATGTCAAGAAGCAAGAGATAGAGTATTATTCTGTTGGAAGAGAAAGTATTTGTAAGAGGGACTTTTCCGTTATTCGTTAAAAAGGTATGTATTCATGTATATTCTTATATGTCATAATAGAAGTTGTAACTAGTGAAAGAAAAGAGGCAATGAAATGACTGAACGTTTAAAAGTAATGACAATTTTCGGGACACGTCCAGAAGCAATTAAAATGGCACCTCTTGTATTAGAGTTGCAAAAGCATCCAGATAAAATTGAATCGATTGTGACTGTAACAGCACAACATCGTCAAATGTTAGATCAAGTATTAAGTATCTTTGGAATTACGCCAGATTTCGATTTGAATATTATGAAGGATCGCCAAACTTTAATTGATATTACAACACGTGGTTTAGAAGGTTTGGATAAAGTAATGAAAGAAGCAAAGCCGGATATCGTACTTGTACATGGTGATACAACGACAACATTTATTGCAAGCTTGGCTGCTTTCTATAATCAAATTCCAGTAGGTCATGTCGAGGCAGGACTTCGTACATGGGATAAATATTCTCCATACCCAGAAGAGATGAATCGTCAATTAACAGGTGTAATGGCAGATCTTCATTTCTCACCTACAGCAAAATCAGCAACGAACTTACAGAAAGAAAATAAAGATGAGTCAAGCATTTTCATAACAGGAAATACAGCGATTGACGCACTAAAAACGACTGTAAAAGAAACATATAGTCATCCTGTACTAGAGAAACTTGGGAATGATCGTCTTGTACTTATGACAGCTCACCGTCGTGAAAACTTAGGAGAGCCAATGCGTAACATGTTCCGTGCAATTAAGCGTCTTGTTGATAAGCATGAAGACGTACAAGTTGTGTATCCTGTTCATATGAACCCTGTTGTTCGTGAAACAGCGAATGATATTTTAGGGGATCATGGCCGCATTCATTTAATTGAGCCGCTAGATGTAATTGATTTCCACAATGTTGCAGCTCGTTCATACTTAATGTTAACTGATTCTGGTGGGGTACAAGAGGAAGCACCGTCATTAGGTGTACCGGTTCTTGTTCTTCGTGATACAACAGAGCGCCCAGAAGGTATTGAAGCAGGGACATTGAAATTAGCAGGAACAGACGAAGAGACAATCTTTAGTCTTGCTGATGAGTTGTTATCAGACAAAGAAGCTCATGATAAGATGTCAAAAGCATCTAACCCATACGGTGATGGTCGTGCATCAGAGCGTATTGTAGAAGCAATTTTACAACACTTTAATAAGTAAATAAAAAGAGCCAAATCATATACGATTTGGCTCTTTTTTATTGCTGATTTCTCATAATCCACTCTGCATGAGCATTCGTAGAAGGAGGGGGCTCAGTTTGTGTCTTGTTCTGATTTTGGTCCGTTTCTTTCTTTGCCTTTTCGTTAGAGTTAGAATTTGAAGAAGGATTTGATTCGGTTTTTGTTGTTGAATTTTCTTGAGAGTTTGCTGTTTCTCCTAATTCTTTTTTTATTTCGTTACGTACTGTCTCTACACCGATTGGATCTGGAAGGAAGTAATAAATACCACCTACTTTTTTGTCTTCTCCTTCAAGTTTGAACGTTTGCATTGTAGAAGGATCAAACCCAGAGAGTTTATTGTAAAGAGCAAGGCCATCTGAAATAGGAATGTCAGTTTTTATATATTTTCCAACGACTTCTGTCAAATCTTTAATTTTAAATACGGTAGAGGTGGAATTTAGTTTTTGAGCAACAGCAGCTAGTAATTGTCTTTGTCTAGCGGCCCGACCATAATCACCATTTGGATCTTGCTTTCGCATACGAACGTAAGCGAGTGCTTCTTCACCATTTAATTCTTGTTGCCCTTGCTTAAATTCAATTTTTTTGTAGTAATCCACGTCTGAACGCTCCCAAAAATCGAAGGGGACATCAACAGTAACACCGCCAACAGCATCAACAATACCTTTAAAGCCTTGGAAATCAATTTTAAGATAATGGTCTACAGGCACTTTTAGAAAACCTTCGACCGTTTTGATTGCCATTTCTTCGCCGCCGTAAGCGTGCGCAGCATTAATTTTGTCCTCTTTATTCTTTCCGACAATTGGAACACGACTATCACGAGGGATACTCATAAGTGATATCTTTTGCGTTTTTGGATTGACTGTCGCAAACATTAATGAATCTGTACGACCGTTTTGACCGTCTGTTGCATAATCTTCTATGCCCATAATAAGGATTGTAAAAGGCTCTTTTGTAATTTCTACATCTGCGGTTCTCAAATCCGATTTTTCACGAGTAAAACCACTATACATCCCCATGAGAGAAGAGTAGGAATTTAATATATAAAGTCCTACACTACCAAATAAAAATAAGAAAATGAGGAAGTAGAAAAACTTTCTTCTTCGTTTCTTTTTTATTCTGCTATTTTGGAGATGATAATAACGTTCTTCCATATATAATCTCCTTAGTTCGTTTGTAGGAAAGTAATTCACTACATTAATATTTAAAGGTGATGATGTAGTTATTCTTAGATAACATCTTGTTCTAAGTACAACATATCTCCTTCTGTAATTGTACATTTCCCATTTGTTAATTCAATCATCCAATCTGTGAATGCTTGTTTTCCATCTTCTTCTACATACGTATCAAATGTGACATTTTCGAGATAATGTATATCTTTAATGGCATATTTTGAATTACGCAATTCATTTTCAATTTTGCCAAGTAATGTGTAATCAATCTCGGTCTGCATAACACGCATTAGTTTTCGCTCGACAACACCGACATGATTAATGCCTTCGCTTGTACATTTTCCATATGCGCGAATTAAACCACCAGCGCCCAGTTTGATGCCACCAAAATAGCGGGTAACGACAACGACGGTATCTTTTAAACCGCGTTTTTTTAGTACCTCTAACATAGGTACACCAGCTGTACCGCTAGGTTCACCATCATCGTTTGCTTTTTGGATTTGATCTTGTTCGCCAATTAAATACGCAGAACAATTATGTGTGGCATTCCAATTTTGTTTTTTGATTTTTTGTATGAATTCTTGAGCTTCTTCTTCGGTTGTAGCACGACTAACATAACAGATGAATCTTGATTTTTGAATAACAATTTCGTGTTCACCGTAGTCTTTTATTGTTAAATATTGTAATAACACTTGTATACGCCCCTATCCATCAAAATGACTAGTACTTTACATTTTAAAAGCGGGCGTTTTTATATTCAAACATTTTTTATAAATAAGTTGAAATTTTTGGTGAGTATTTTACCTTTTTGTTGTAATTTGTCGAGATGATGAGTATAATTTCAAACCGGCATTTTCATGTATGGATGCACCATTTTTAGTTTTCGTGTAAAATTAGGAAATAAAAACTTTTTTATAAGGCAGGTACGCAAATGAAAACAGCTATTGTTACTGATAGTACAGCATATATACCGAAGCATATTCGTGATGAACTCAATATATATATGATTCCATTAAACGTTGTATTTGGAACGGAATCTTATCAAGAAGAAGCTGAAATTTCAGCAGATGATTTTTATGTAAAAGTACGTGAGCAAGAAGAACTTCCGAAAACTTCTCAACCAGCAATCGGAAAGTTTGTTGAGCTATATGAACAATTATCTAAGGATTACGATGCAGTTATTAGCATTCATCTTTCAAGTGGAATTAGTGGTACATATCAAACGGCAACGACAGCTGGACAGATGGTTGAGGGCATTGATGTATATACGTACGATTCTGAAATTAGTTGTGAAGTACAAGGATTCTATGTGCGTGAAGGTGCAAGGCTAGCAAGCGAAGGAAAGGATCCAAAAGAGATTATCGCCCGTTTTGATGAAATGAAGAAAACGATGGACGCTTATTTTGTAGTAGATGATTTACACCATTTACAACGTGGAGGACGATTAAATAGCGCGCAAGCTTTCATTGGTAGTCTGTTACAAGTGAAGCCGGTTTTATATTTTAGAGAAAAAATCATTATTCCGTTTGAAAAAATCCGTACGCGTAAAAAAGCGTTAAAACGTATCATCGAAATTTTTGATGAGCAAGCAAGTAAAGGTGTACCTATGGAAGCAGTTATCATTCATGCGCAACGTGAAGAGGAAGCGATTGAATGGAAGAAAGAATTAGAAGCAAAATATCCTCATGTTACAATCCGTACAGGTTATTTCGGTGCTGTAATTGGTACGCATTTAGGTGAAGGTGCATTAGGTCTTGGATGGTATACGAAGTAATAAAGATATAAAAAGCTCTCTTATGGAAGAGGGTTTTTTTACGGATATTTTACATGAAGTTGACAAGTTAATATTTGGAAATGGTAAAATGTACGTAAAATAAAATAATGAGGAAAGTTTTATAACTTACTTTTTACAAGAAACTATATTATAATAGAAGAGAGGTGAAACATATGGAGCATAATTCTTGTTTATGTCCAAAGTTTGAGTCAGCTTTTACTTTGCTTAGTAAGAAATGGACTGGCTTAATTATTAAATCTTTGCTTGAAGAGTCAAAACGTTTTAGAGAAATCGCAGATATTATACCGAATATGAGCGATCGTATGTTGTCAGAGCGTTTAAAGGAATTGGAAAGCGAAGGCATTGTAGTTCGTAATGTTTATCCAGAAGTACCAGTTCGAATCGAGTACGGTTTAACGGACAAGGGAAAAGCGTTAGAAAGTGTTATGGATGAAGTCCAAAATTGGGCTGAAAAATGGATGAAATAACGTTTTGATTTCATCCGTATTAGTATATTTAACAAAACGTAAGGGAAACCTTGCGTTTTTTCTTTGCTTATAAAAAGCTTTTAAATTTCTACACATACATACAAAAATATGCATATTTTGCGATAGTGTTACACATAATATTACATTTGTTTTACAAAAGCGTAACATTAGCAAAAAAAATCCCGAATTATGGTATAAATTTTATAGGTTATATACGGAAAAAGAAAAAAGAAAGCGGTGTAAAAAATAAAATGAAAAAGCTAAAAATGGCATCTTGCGCATTAGTTGCAGGGTTAATGTTTTCAGGACTAACACCAAATGTATTTGCAGAAGATAAAATTTCTGACGTGAAATCACAAATTAACACACAAAATGATACTTTACATAAACAACAACAAGAACGTGATGAATTACAAAAACAAATGAACGACTTAAACAAAACAATTCAAGGTTTAGATAAGTCTGTCCAAGAGAATGCTTCAAAGCTTGATGAAACAACGAAAAAAGTTGCGGATACTGAGCAATTAATCGAAAAGAAAAATAAAGATATTGCAGAACTACAAACGAAAATTGCAAAACGTGAAGAGTTATTAAGAAAACGTTTAGTTGCACTTCAAGAACAACCAAACACAAATGTTGTAACAGAAGTTCTTGTAAACTCTAAAAACGTTGCAGATTTAGTTGATCGTTTAACTTCTGTTTCTAAAATTCTTGAGTCTGACGAAGATATCATGAAAACACAACAAGAAGACCAAGCGAACGTGAAAAAAGATGTTGAAACGGTAAAAACAAAGCAAAAAGAATTAAAAGAAGCACAAGCTCAAATTGAAACTGCTAAGAAAGAACTTGACGCTGAAAAAGCGAAAAAAGCAACAGCAGTAAACGATTTAAGCGGTAAAATGGACACAGTTGTAACTTCAATGACAAGTACGGAAAGTCAATTGAAAGATCTTGAAAAACAAGCATTACAATTACAACGTATTGCTGAACAAGAAGCACAAGAGAAAGCGGCACAAGAAGCTGCTGCTCAAAAACAAGCAGAACAAGCTGCTAAAGATGCGCAAGCTCAGCAAGCACCTGCTCAGCAAGCTGCACCAGCAAACAACGGTGGACAAGCTCAAAAAGAAGAGCCTAAAAAGGAAGAACCTAAAAAAGAAGAGCCTAAAAAAGAAGCACCTAAGCAAGAAACGAAAAAACCAGAGCCAGCACCAACTCCAAATGCGGGTGGCGTAATTGGTAAAGCGCAAGGCTACTTAGGCTTACCATATGTTTGGGGAAGTGCATCTCCATCAAACGGTGGTTTTGACTGTAGTGGATTCATTTCTTACATCTATGGTGTAGGACGTCAAGACGTTGCAGGTTACTGGAATTCAGTTTCTAAAGTAAGTAGCCCACAACCTGGAGATTTAGTATTCTTCCAAGGTACTTATAAGCCAGGTCCATCTCACATCGGTATTTACGTTGGTAATGGCCAAATGATTCATGCTGGTGATAAAGGGATTGCTTACGCTAGCTTAAGCAGTAGCTACAACCAAAAACATTTCTTAGGATACGGTAGATTCTAGGACTTATAATCGAATAAAACATGTGTATAAAGTCGATAGCTTACTATTTTATAAGTAGGTTATCGGCTTTTTTGCGTTTTTACGAGATTATGAGAAAGGTTTATAGTGGTGCTGGAGGTGGTTGCTGATGCTTGCTGGAAAGCAGTTGCTATTAGAAGAACTTTCTTCAGATCTACTTAGGGACTTAAATAACTTGAAAAAGAAGGGAGAGGTCGTATGTGTACAAGGTATAAAAAAGAAAGCTTCTAAATATACGTGTCAGCGCTGTGGAAATATAGAGCAGCGGCTATTCGCCTCATTTTTATGCAAAAGGTGCAGTAAAGTATGTACGTATTGCCGGAAGTGTATAACGATGGGGAGAGTTAGTGAATGTACTGTACTTGTTCGAGGAATCGCTGAAAGAAACGGAGAAAAAGGTTTAAATTTGTTACAGTGGAACGGGACTTTGTCTACTGGTCAACAGTTGGCGGCGCAAGGTGTTATAGAAGCTATTAAGCAGAAAGAATCTTTTTTTATTTGGGCTGTGTGCGGGGCTGGAAAAACAGAAATGTTATTTTACGGTATTGCAGAGGCACTTCAAAAAGGAGAAAGAGTTTGTATCGCAACGCCAAGGACGGATGTTGTACTGGAATTAGCGCCGAGATTACAAGAAGTGTTTCCGAGTATAAATGTAGCTGCTTTATACGGAGGGAGTGTAGATCATGAAAAGGATGCAGCGTTAGTCGTTGCAACGACTCATCAACTGTTACGTTACTATAAAGCGTTTCATGTCATGATTGTAGATGAGATAGATGCCTTCCCGTATCATGCGGATCAAATGTTACGGTATGCAGTGCAACAAGCGATGAAAGAGAAAGTAGCGCGTATTTATTTAACTGCAACCCCTGATGAAAAGTGGAAGCGCAATTTCAGAAGGGGGAAACAAAAAGGCATCATTGTCTCAGGAAGATACCATCGTCATCCGTTACCAGTTCCTCTATTTAGTTGGTGCGGAAATTGGAAGAAAAGCCTTCATCATAAAAAAATTCCTCGCGTGTTACTACAATGGTTAAAAATGCACTTAAACAAAAAGCATCCTATTTTTTTATTTGTTCCTCATGTGCGATATATAGAAGAAATAAGCCTGTTATTGAAAGGGTTGGATAATAGAATCGATGGCGTACATGCAGAAGATCCGATGAGAAAAGAAAAAGTGGCATCTTTCAGAAAGGGAGACATTCCGTTATTAGTTACAACGACAATTTTAGAAAGAGGAGTAACTGTGAAGAACTTACAAGTGGCTGTGTTAGGGGCTGAAGAAGAAATCTTTTCGGAAAGTGCGCTCGTACAAATTGCAGGCCGAGCAGGTCGTAGTTTTGAAGAACCTTATGGTGAGGTTATTTATTTTCATTACGGTAAGACAGAGGCGATGGTACGTGCGAAAAAACATATTCAAAGTATGAACAAAATTGCGAAAGAACAAGGATTGATCGATTAATGTATTGTCTAATTTGTGATGAGTATATTGTAGAAATAGTTAGTTGGCACACCTTTTTTGTAAAGTCTCATGAAAAATATATATGTGATAGATGTGAGCAAAAGCTTTCCTATATTATAGGAGAAATTTGCACGGAGTGTGGGCGACCTTTAGAACGTATTTCTAATTTGTTTAAAAAAGATGATATTTGTATGGATTGTATAAGGTGGATGGACGATGAAAAGTATTGGCCTTTTAAAAATCGTTCGTTGTACGTATACGATGATGAGATGAAAGAAATAGTAGCACAGTTTAAGTTTCGGGGGGATGCGGAATTAGTTCATATTTTTCACCGATCTTTTCGGGAGCTATTTCAAAAGTATTTTCCGGTCGTTTCAACTGTTATTGCTGTTCCGCTTAGTAGGGAACGGGAGTATGAACGTGGTTTTAATCAGGCAGAGTTATTAGCAACTTGTTTGCCTGTCAAAGTTTCTTATCCATCATTAAGAAGAAGGGAAACAGAAAAGCAAAGTAAGAAATCGCGTAAAGAAAGGCTTTCAGGAAGTAATCCTTTTTATTTTCAGGGAGAAGAGATGTTTCATGACCAACGCATTTTACTCGTTGATGATGTATATACGACAGGAATTACAGTTAGACAAATTGGAAGTCTTTTATACGATAGAGGAGCAAGGGAAGTTTCTAGTTTGACGCTCTGTAGAAGTTGATCTGTAACTGTCGAAAGGGATAATAAAAAGACGATAAGTCTTCTTTGACTTCATATGTTGTCATTCGTTATAGTCAAATTATGGGGCGAATGCCCTGATTTTTAGAGTGAAGGGAATGGAATGAACATGCAAGGAAGAGTGAAATGGTTCAATGCAGAAAAGGGATTTGGGTTTATTGAGCGTGAAGATGGTGATGATGTGTTTGTTCATTTTTCTGCTATTCAACAAGATGGGTATAAGTCATTAGAAGAAGGGCAACAAGTTGAGTTTGATATTGTAGATGGAGCACGTGGACCACAAGCAGCTAATGTTGTAAAACTGTAGGGATATCGTTTTTGGGAAGAGAAAGCTGCGTTTGTGGCAACGTTATATATATGTAGAACCTCTTGTTTTTACAAGGGGTTTTTGTTATGAGTTAAGTTGTCAAAAAGTTGTTTCTTTTCTGTAACGAATTGTCCACAGTTATATTCGTTATTCATGATGTTAATAGGATAAAATAAAGATAGAAACGATGCATCTTTTCATTTCAACAAAAAACGATAAAAAAATCGCAATTCCACTAATTTTTTTAAAAAAGTTAGAAGGAGTTTTTAAGCCAGTGTCGAAATTATAGTACATAGGCTTGAAAGGAGGAATTCATCTATGAAATTCAACATTCGTGGTGAAAATATTGAAGTAACTCCAGCATTAAAGGAATATGTAGAGAAAAAACTAAGTAAGTTAGAGCGTTATTTTGATACATTCCCAGAGATTAAAGTTAATTTAAAAGTATACTCTGACAAGCAACGTGTCGAGGTAACAATCCCATTTACTGATTTATTACTTCGTGCAGAAGAAACTAATAGCGATATGTACGCTGCTATCGATTTAGTAGTTGATAAACTTGAGCGACAAATTCGTAAACATAAAACAAAAGTAAATCGTAAGTTACGTGAGAAAGGTTCTATAAAAACGAACTTTATCCTTCCAGAAGCAGTAGCTGTTCTGGATCAGGTAGAAGAGGATGAACTAGAACTTGTACGTACAAAACGATTCGATTTAAAACCGATGGACGTTGAAGAGGCAATCCTACAAATGGATATGCTAGGACATAATTTCTTCGTCTTCACAAATGCTGATACAAATGAAACTAATGTTGTATATGGCCGTAAAGATGGGAAATATGGTTTAATCGAAACTAAATAATAATTCGAAAGCGCAGCCGAAATGGCTGCGCTTTTTTGCTGAAAATAGATTTTTAAAAAAAGTTTTCTTAATTTAGAACGAGACATTCGGCCGATTGTTGTCATAGTTATAAGACAAGTGTTACAATTATCATTAGGTATATACATTTTAGTTTTTTTAATTAGGAGAAAAATTGGCATAACATACATTTGATTTTTATAACGACTGATTGTAATAGAGAAAAAGAAAAACAATCGGAAGTTTTATTTTAATAAAAAGAGGAGCGTATTTCCTATGATCGGTATTTTAAAAAAGGTGTTTGATGTAAATCAACGCCAAATTAAACGTATGCAGAAGACAGTTGAGCAAATTGATGCATTAGAGTCATCTATTAAGCCATTAACTGATGAACAATTAAAAGGGAAGACGCTTGAATTTAAAGAACGTCTAACAAAAGGTGAAACAGTAGATGATCTACTACCTGAAGCTTTTGCGGTTGTTCGTGAAGCTGCGACTCGTGTTCTTGGAATGCGTCCGTATGGTGTACAGTTAATGGGTGGTATTGCCTTACATGAAGGGAATATCTCTGAGATGAAAACGGGTGAAGGTAAAACGTTAACATCTACATTACCTGTATATTTAAATGCTTTAACAGGAAAAGGTGTTCACGTTGTTACAGTCAATGAATACTTAGCGCAACGTGATGCGAGCGAAATGGGACAACTTCATGAGTTCCTAGGCTTAACAGTAGGAATTAACTTAAACCATATGTCACGAGAAGAGAAACAAGAGGCTTATGCTGCTGATATTACGTATAGCACGAATAACGAGCTTGGATTCGATTACTTACGTGATAACATGGTGTTATATAAAGAGCAGTGCGTTCAACGTCCACTTCACTTTGCTATTATCGATGAAGTCGATTCTATCTTAGTCGATGAAGCACGTACGCCACTTATTATTTCTGGACAAGCTCAAAAATCAACAGAGCTATACATGTTTGCAAATGCATTCGTTCGTACATTAGAAAATGAAAAAGAATATTCATTTGATGTGAAGACGAAAAATGTAATGTTAACAGAAGATGGTATTACGAAAGCTGAGAAAGCTTTCCATATTGAAAACTTATTCGATTTAAAACATGTAGCACTTCTTCACCACATTAATCAGGCGCTTCGTGCACACGTTGTTATGCATCGTGATACAGATTATGTTGTACAAGAAGGCGAAATCGTAATTGTAGACCAATTTACTGGTCGTCTTATGAAAGGTCGTCGTTATAGTGAAGGTTTACACCAAGCTATCGAGGCAAAAGAAGGCGTAGAAATTCAAAATGAAAGTATGACGCTTGCGACAATTACGTTCCAGAACTACTTCCGTATGTACGAAAAGTTATCTGGTATGACTGGTACAGCGAAAACAGAGGAAGAAGAATTCCGTAGCATTTATAATATGAACGTTATCGTAATTCCAACAAATAAACCGATTGTCCGTGATGACCGTGCTGATTTAATCTTCAAATCAATGGAGGGTAAATTTAATGCTGTTGTTGAGGATATTGTAAATCGTCATAAACAAGGACAACCTGTTCTTGTCGGTACAGTTGCAATTGAAACATCAGAGCTTATTTCAAAAATGTTAACGCGTAAAGGTGTACGTCATAACATTTTAAATGCGAAAAACCATGCGCGTGAAGCAGATATCATTGCAGAAGCTGGTATGAAAGGCGCTGTAACGATTGCGACGAACATGGCGGGTCGTGGTACGGATATTAAGCTGGGAGAAGATATTAAAAACGTTGGTTTAGCAGTTATCGGTACAGAGCGTCACGAAAGTCGTCGTATTGATAATCAGTTACGTGGTCGTGCTGGTCGTCAAGGGGACCCTGGTGTTACGCAGTTCTACTTATCGATGGAAGATGAATTAATGCGCCGCTTCGGTTCAGATAACATGAAAGCAATGATGGATCGTCTTGGTATGGATGATTCTCAGCCAATCGAAAGTAAAATGGTTTCTCGTGCAGTAGAATCTGCGCAAAAACGTGTAGAAGGAAATAACTATGATGCACGTAAGCAGTTACTACAATACGATGATGTACTTCGTCAGCAACGTGAAGTTATTTACAAACAGCGTCAAGAAGTAATGGAGTCTGAGAACTTACGCGGCATTATTGAAGGTATGATGAAATCTACAGTAGAGCGTGCGGTTGCACTTCATACACAAGAAGAAATTGAAGAAGATTGGAACATTAAAGGTCTTGTTGACTACTTAAATACAAACCTTCTGCAAGAAGGAGATGTGAAAGAAGAAGAATTACGTCGTCTTGCTCCAGAGGAAATGAGCGAGCCAATTATCGCGAAATTAATAGAGCGTTACAATGACAAAGAAAAGCTAATGCCAGAAGAGCAAATGCGTGAGTTCGAAAAAGTTGTTGTATTCCGTGTTGTAGATACGAAATGGACAGAGCATATTGATGCGATGGATCACCTTCGTGAAGGTATTCATTTACGTGCTTACGGTCAAATCGATCCACTTCGTGAGTATCAAATGGAAGGATTCGCAATGTTCGAATCAATGATTGCTTCTATCGAAGAAGAAATCGCTCGTTACATTATGAAAGCTGAAATTGAACAAAACTTAGAGCGTCAAGAAGTTGTTCAAGGTGAAGCTGTTCACCCATCTAGCGATGGCGAAGAAGCGAAGAAAAAGCCAGTTGTAAAAGGTGACCAAGTGGGCCGCAACGATTTATGTAAATGTGGTAGCGGTAAAAAATATAAAAACTGCTGTGGTATCGGTAAGTAATATAGGGCAGTAGTTCAGGCCGCTTTGCAAACTTTTATATCAAAAATGTTTAATTAAGAAGGATTAAACTCTCTCCGTCATAAGTGGAGAGAGTTTCCCTTGTTTTCATACGAAAGTAACAGCAATTACATAGAGGTGAAGGAAATGGAATTAGTAGAAATTAGACAGGAATTAGAGAAAATGGCTAAGAGATTAGCGGCTTTTAGGGGGTCTCTTTGACCTCCCTACTAAGGAGAAACAAATTGCAGAATTAGAAGAGAAAATGATGGGTGCAGGATTTTGGGATGACCAACAAGGCGCACAAGTTGTAATTAACGAAGCAAATGCACTGAAAGATATGGTTGGGAAGTTCCGTCAGTTAGATGAGACATTCGAAAATTTAGAAGTCACGCATGAGCTTTTAAAAGAAGAGTATGATGAAGATTTACATGAGGAGCTTGAATCAGAAGTAAAAGGCTTAATTCAAGAAATGAATGAGTATGAACTTCAGTTATTATTAAGCGATCCTTATGATAAAAATAATGCAATTTTAGAATTACACCCAGGTGCTGGTGGAACAGAGTCACAAGACTGGGGTTCTATGTTACTACGTATGTACACACGTTGGGCTGAAAAACGTGGCTTTAAAGTAGAAACAGTTGACTACTTACCAGGTGACGAAGCTGGTATTAAGAGTGTTACTTTATTAATTAAAGGTCATAACGCTTACGGTTACTTAAAGGCAGAGAAAGGTGTACATCGTCTTGTGCGTATTTCGCCATTCGATTCTTCAGGCCGTCGTCATACATCGTTCGTATCTTGTGAAGTTGTACCTGAATTCAATGATGAAGTTGAAATTGAAGTGCGTACGGAAGACTTGAAAATTGATACGTACCGCGCAAGTGGAGCTGGTGGACAGCACGTTAATACGACAGATTCAGCAGTTCGTATTACGCATACACCGACAAATACGGTTGTAACGTGTCAGTCAGAGCGTTCTCAAATTAAAAACCGTGAGCACGCGATGAAAATGTTAAAAGCGAAATTATATCAAAAGAAATTGGAAGAGCAACAAGCACAATTAGATGAGATTCGTGGAGAGCAAAAAGAAATCGGATGGGGTAGCCAAATCCGTTCTTACGTATTCCACCCATATTCTCTTGTGAAAGACCACCGTACAAATACAGAGGTTGGTAACGTACAAGCAGTTATGGATGGAGAAATTGATCCGTTTATTGATGCTTACTTACGTTCTCGCATTTAATAAGCGAAAAAAGGCCAACAAAATTGTTGGCGCATGCTGAGGATATAGAGGATATAAAGAGTATTATTTTATTTATATGGATGAAGTACAGAGGAAGAGAAGTTGGAAACGACAACTTCTCTTTTTGATGGGATTATATGTAGCATACAATGTTGTATATTGTTTTGTAAAAAGTAGAGAATAGTAAAACAGAGCGGCAATAGAGTAATACTTTATACAGAACTTTTCTGATTTCCCGTTCAAAAAGGATTCTTTATAGAAGTTTATAAGTTGTTCACAGAATTGAAACATCTTATAAAAGCTTTATATTATTAGGGTTCTCACTGTATTTTTGAAGAATATGAAATATACCTTAGTTTTTCTATATAAAGATAATGCTTATAATGAAAATGAGTGTGTTAGGAATGAAAAGAATATCAACAATGGGGAGCGATAGAAGTGAAAAAGAAATTGTTGGCTATTGCGCTAGGAACATCAGTCGTTTTTGCTTTAGGAGCGTGTGGAAATAAAGAAGAGAGTAAGCCTTCGAAACAATCTGCAAGCACAGATAGCCCAGAGCAAATTTATCAAAAAAGTTGTATAGGTTGTCATGCGAAAGATTTATCAGGAGCAACTGGACCCGATTTACGAAAAGTAGGACAGAAATATGACGCAGCAGAGATTGAAAAGATTATTGAAAAAGGCCGCGGTTCTATGTCACCAGGAATCATTCAAGGTGAAGATGCGAAAAAAGTAGCTGAATGGTTAGCTGAACATAAATAAGAAGGGTAAAATGGACGAGTTGATTAATATAGTCAACTCGTTTCCCTTTCTTGGGGATGTAACATAACTGTAACAAAAATGTATCCGAATTGGAAACCGTTTGATGTTACAATGGGGTTTGTAGAATTTTGCTGAAATATATTACATAGAGTAGTATTGCTTAGAAACAGAGTATAAGTAGACTACCTTCAACAAGAATGGTTAGGCGGGAATAAAAGGCTATCTTTTATTTTCAAATGTACAGAAAAGTATTTCGAAAAAAATCATTAAGTATTGGGTGATAAATAATGATAAAAATGACGAATGTTTATAAGGAGTACCCGAATGGTATGAAAGCCATTGCTGGTCTCACAGTTAACATTAAACAAGGTGAGTTTGTATACGTAGTTGGACCGAGTGGAGCCGGAAAATCTACATTTATTAAAATGATGTATCGCGAAGAGAAGCCATCTACAGGATCAATTAATGTAAATGGACTTGTTATTGAAACATTGGCAGAAAGAGATGTTCCATATTTCCGTCGTCAATTAGGCGTAATTTTCCAAGATTTTAAATTACTACCTAAATTAACGGTATATGAGAATGTTGCGTTTGCCTTAGAAGTAATTGAAGAAGAACCAGATGCAATTCGTGAGCGTGTAACAGAAGTTTTAGGTCTTGTAGGTCTTGAAGATCGTGCAGACGCACTTCCAAGTGAACTTTCAGGTGGAGAGCAACAACGTGTTGCGATTGCGAGAGCGATTGTAAATCGACCAAAGGTTGTAATTGCCGATGAGCCAACAGGTAACTTAGATATTGAAACAGCTCTAGATATTATGAAGATTTTTACTCGCATTAATGAGCGTGGTACAACAATTGTTATGGCGACGCATAATGCAGATATCGTAAATACAATCCGTCATCGTGTAATCGCGATTGAAGGCGGAAAAATTGTTCGAGACGAGATTGAGGGAGGATACGGATATGAAGGCTAAGACCCTTAGTCGACATTTGCGAGAAGGTGTAAAAAATCTATCCCGTAACGGATGGATGACGTTTGCTTCTGTTAGTGCAGTAACAGTTACATTATTACTTGTAGGTGTCTTTTTAACAGCCATTATGAATATGAACCATTTTGCGACGAAGGTAGAGCAAGATGTTGAGATTCGTGTACACATTGATCCAGCAGCAAAAGAAGCTGATCAAAAGAAATTAGAAGATGATATGAGTAAGATTGCAAAAGTAGACTCTATTAAATATTCTTCTAAAGAAGAAGAGCTAAAAAGCTTAATTAAAAGCTTAGGCGATAGCGGAAAAGCGTTTGAGTTATTTGAACAAGATAACCCATTGAAAAACGTATTCATTGTAAAAGCAAAAGAACCAACAGATACAGCAACAATTGCGAAAAAGATTGAAAAAATGCAGTTTGTAAGTAACGTTCAATACGGTAAAGGTCAAGTTGAAAAATTATTTGATACTGTAAAAACAGGACGTAATATCGGGATTGCACTAATTGCTGGTCTTTTATTCACAGCGATGTTCTTAATCTCTAACACAATTAAAATTACAATTTATGCTCGTAGTACAGAAATCGAAATTATGAAACTTGTAGGTGCAACAAACTGGTTTATTCGTTGGCCGTTTCTATTAGAAGGATTATTCCTAGGAGTATTAGGATCAATTATTCCAATTGGCCTAATTTTAGTTACGTATAATTCACTGCAAAGTGTATTTAACGAAAAACTTGGCGGAACAATTTTCGAGCTTCTACCATATAGTCCTTTCGTATTCCAATTAGCTGGTTTACTAGTATTAATTGGGGCTTTAATCGGTATGTGGGGAAGTGTAATGTCAATTCGTCGCTTCTTAAAAGTATAAAAAGTTGCAAACATAATTCGTACAAGCTTATCATATAGTAGAAATAGGTAAAGGCATCACACACTGTGTGATGCCTTTTGCTACACCACCTGTGTGTTTTGGAAAGGGGAATTCCGCATTGAAACGTAGAGTTGCAATTATTGGAATGGTTGTTGCATTTTTAATTGGTGCTGGCGGAATGTTTGCAGGTATGTCTTTATTTGGGGTTAACCCAGCAGAAGTGACGCAAACAATTTCGAGTGGAAACGCTAGCACTGCGCAAGGGAATTTGGCAAAAATTAATGAGGCGTATGCACTAATTGATTCACGTTATGTGGAAGACGTGAAGGATGACAAGTTAGTCGAAGGTGCAATACAAGGTATGTTGTCTACGCTGAAGGACCCTTATTCCACGTATATGGATAAAGAAACGGCTAAACAGTTTAGTGAATCGCTTGATCCTGAGCTAGAGGGGATTGGGGCTGAGGTGAACAAAACGGACGGTAAGCTTATTATCGTATCACCAATTAAAGGCTCACCGGCAGAAAAGATTGGAATTAAACCGAATGACCAAATTTTATCTGTAGATGGAAATAGTGTGAAAGATTTATCACGTGAAGAAGCGGTATTAAAGATTCGTGGTAAAAAAGGAACGACTGTCGCGATTGAAATTAAGCGTGCAGGAGTAGCTGATCCGATTGTATTTAAAATTAAGCGTGAAAAAATTCCAATCTTCACAGTGTTTAGTTCTGTGAAACAAGAGAGCGGAAAAGATATCGGTTATATGCAAATCACTTCCTTTGCTGAAAATACAGCGAAAGAATTTAAGGATCAGTTAAAAGAGTTAGAGAAGAAAAACATAAAAGGCTTAGTTATTGACGTGCGTGGTAATCCTGGTGGCTACTTAAATAGTGTAGAAGAGATACTAGGGGAAATTATGACGGATAAAAAGCCGATGCTACAAGTAGAGCAACGAAATGGTGAGAAGAAGAAATTCTCTACGGAATTGAAAGAGAGAAAATCATATCCAATTTCAGTATTAATTGATAATGGAAGTGCTTCTGCTTCAGAGATTTTAGCGGGTGCGCTAAAAGAGGGAGAAGGATACGATTTAATTGGTGAAAAAACGTTTGGTAAAGGTACTGTTCAGCAAGCCGTTCCATTTAAAGATGGCAGCAACATCAAACTAACGATGTTTAAATGGTTAACACCGGATGGAAACTGGATTCATAAAAAAGGAATCGCGCCAACCGTAGAAGTGAAGCAACCGGATTATTATCATGCGACACCAATTCAAATTGAAAAGACACTTTCATACAATTCAAATGATGTACAAGTAAAGCACGCGCAAGAAATGCTTAAGAGCTTAGGATATGTACCAGGACGTGAAGATGGATACTTTAGTAAAGAGACAGAATCAGCGCTGAAAGCATTTCAAAATGCGAATGAGATGGAAGCGACAGGACAGCTAGATAAAAAGACAGCTGAGGCGATTCAAACGAAAATTATTGAAAAAATCCGTTCTGGAGAAAATGATCTACAATTACAATCAGCATTAAAATTAATAGCGAAATAAAAAAATACAGGCAGTTTGCTGCCTGTATTTTTTTGTGTTAAACAAACGTTTGTCCAGTTATGATAATATAAAAAGAAAGAATGATATAAATGGTGGTGAATGGGTTCGTGGAGGCATGGATTTTTGAAATAATGCGGGCAGTTGGACGTTTTTTCTTACACCCTGCTGTCTATGTATTTTTAATAAGTAGTATCTTCGTTGGATACTTACGTATGTTACGAGAACGAAAGGATTTTTCTTTTAAAGTTTATGATATTTGGTTTGAACTGCGAACGTCTCTATTTGCAGGAGTTAAATACGGATTAGTTGTATCTATTATTACAATTGGACTTGGACTTGTTGTTTCTAAAGCGAGTTTATGGGTCATCTTACTTTGGACATTATTATTTGGAGTAACTGCTATGTATCGATATTTATCAGCAGCTTACACATTTAGTGTCGCGATGATATGTGTTCTATTATCTTCTAAGCTACCAGTTTCCTTCTTACAGCTTGGAGATGGTGAGGAGAGTACGATTGTATCTCTTGCTATTTTGCTAGGCGTCATGCTCGTTGTAGAGGGTTTGTTGATTTCTAAAAATGCAGTAGGATATTCTACGCCGAAGATTAGGAAGGGTAAGCGTGGGCTAAAGATTGGTTTACACGAATCCAAGCGTTTATGGATCGTTCCTATTTTTATTCTTGTACCAGGTGACGCGGTAACGCAGTTTATTTCATGGTGGCCTGTCGTTTCAATCGGTTCTGATACATATTCTCTATTCCTCGTTCCATTTTTAATTGGATTTATGAGAAGGATTAGAAGTTATGAGCCGACGGAAGCTTTATTATTTACAGGAAGACGTGTCTATGGCTTAGCGGCACTTGTGCTCGTTTTAGGAATCGCAAGTTATTGGTGGCATGTACTTGCAATTATCGCGATGGGAGTCGCAATGCTTGGGCGTTTCACGATTTCCATGCAAGAAAAAATTTCTGATGAGACAAGACCAGCGTACTTCGCTGCACGTAATGATGGGCTCGTTGTATTAGATACAATCCCGAATACAATTGGTGCAGAGCTGAATTTACTGCCTGGAGAAATTATTACGAAAGTAAATGGAGTCGTTCCAAGAAGTGCTGAGGAATTTTATGATGCACTTCAAACGAAGACGACAGGGGCATTTTGTAAATTAGAAGTATTAGATACAAATGGTGAGCTTCGTCTTGCTCAAACGGCATTGTATGCTGGGGGACATCACGAATTAGGTGTTGTATTTGTTCAGCAGGAGCATGAGTGGGATTCGGAAGCGATGTAATAAAAGAAAGGGTATCACCTTGTGGTGATGCCTTTTTTGTTTTGGAGAGGGTAGTTAGTAAATGAAATTTATATCGGCGATTATCAGAATATATCAGCGCAATTGAAATTATATCGGCGATTATCGGAATATATCAGCGATTATTTAAATATATCGACTTTCCGGCAAAAAACGATAACTATCGCAAACCTTATTTTCAGTTTCATAGACGGATAACTTGAATAATTATTTGATAATGGTTATCATTTAGGGAGTCTTTTTAATTTTGGAAAATGGAGGGAAGATATGTTACGTAAATTTTTTTCTTACTATAAACCTTATAAAGGTTTATTTATACTCGACTTTTCTTGTGCAGTCGTCGCAGGATTACTAGAACTTGGTTTCCCGCTTATCGTAAATCAATTTATTGATAAGTTATTGCCAGGGCAAAACTGGACGCTTATTTTATGGGCTTGTTTCGGTTTACTTGCAGTTTATATATTAAATGCAGGTTTGCAATATGTCGTTACATATTGGGGGCATATGCTTGGTGTTAACATTGAAACGGATATGAGGCAGAAATTATTTGATCACATTCAAAAGCTATCATTCAGATTTTTTGACAATAATAAAACAGGTCATTTAATTTCACGTCTTACAAACGACTTAATGGAAATTGGGGAAATTGCTCACCATGGGCCAGAAGATTTATTTATCGCTGTTATGACTTTAGTTGGGGCGTTCTCATTTATGATGATGATTAACTGGAAGTTAGCGCTATTAACGTTCTTCGTCATTCCATTCCTATTATGGTTAGCGCTGTACTTCAACAAAAAAATGACAGGTACGTTTAGACGTTTATTCTCAGACGTTGCTGATTTCAATGCATGTATTGAGAACAACGTTGGTGGTATCCGCGTTGTACAAGCATTCGGAAATGAAAAGTTTGAGAAGGAGCAATTTGCTGTGAACAACGCTCGTTTCCGTACAACGAAATTAATGGCTTATAAAATTATGGCGTTAAATTCGTCAATTAGTTATATGCTCATGCGTCTCGTAACACTCTTCGTCTTAATATGCGGCACATGGTTTGTTCTGCAAGGCGAATTAACGTACGGTGGATTTATTGGATTCGTTCTATTAACGAATATTTTCTTCCGCCCAATTGAAAAAATCAATGCGGTAATCGAAAGCTATCCGAAAGGGATTGCAGGCTTTAAAAGGTATGTAGAGCTTCTTGAAACAGAGCCTGATATTGTAGACTCTAAAGATGCAATGGAAGTGAAGCATGTACACGGTGATATTCAATATAAAAACATTACGTTCGGTTATGAAAACAAAGAACCGATTTTAAATGACATTAGTTTGAACATACATGCAGGTGAAACGGTTGCGTTCGTTGGACCATCAGGAGCTGGAAAAACGACGTTATGTAGCCTATTACCACGTTTTTATGAGCAATCATCTGGATCGATTCAAATTGATGGTATTGATACGAAAGATATGACGTTATCTTCACTTCGTAAGCAAATTGGAATTGTGCAGCAAGATGTGTTCTTATTCTCAGGAACGATTCGTGAAAATATTGCTTACGGAAATTTAAAGGCATCAGAGGCTGAAATTTGGCAGGCAGTAAAACGTGCGCAGCTAGAAGATTTAATTTATTCACAACCAGACGGTTTAGATACTGTTATCGGTGAGCGCGGCGTGAAACTTTCTGGTGGACAGAAGCAGCGCTTAGCGATTGCTCGTATGTTCTTGAAAAACCCGCCAATTTTAATACTAGATGAAGCTACTTCTGCACTAGATACTGAGACGGAACTTGCAATTCAAAAATCACTTGCTGAATTAGCAGCTGGCCGTACAACGTTAGTTATCGCTCACAGACTTGCAACGATTAAAAATGCGGATCGAATCGTCGTTGTAAATAAAGATGGTATTGCAGAACAAGGTTCACATGATGAATTAATTGAGCGAGGCGGAGGATACAGTAGGTTATACGAAGCTCAGTTTAGTTCGTAAATATAATTTGTACTGAATTAGTGCACCATAAGTAGGTAAAAATCTCATATGGGAGGCTATAAAGTATGATTGTAACAACAACGTCTACAATTCAAGGAAAAGAAATTATTGAGTATATTGATATCGTGAATGGAGAAGCGATTATGGGTGCGAATATCGTTCGTGACCTCTTCGCCTCTGTCCGTGATGTTGTCGGTGGTCGTGCTGGCGCTTATGAAAGTAAATTAAAAGAAGCGCGTGACATCGCAATGGAAGAAATGAAAACTTTTGCGAGACAAAAAAATGCGAATGCAATTGTTGGTATTGACGTGGATTACGAAGTAGTTCGCGAAGGGATGCTAATGGTTGCTGTGAGCGGGACTGCTGTTCGTATATAGAGTAAAAAGCCGTGCTGATGCACGGCTTTTTTGTTGTTATGTCTAACATTTCTATGTCGAAGTTCCAATATTTCTTGGGAAATGCGGAAGGCCCTGTCGATATATAGGGAAGACATTAGAGCGCTTCTTTACATTCTTGGATTTGAACTAATAATGTTTCGTATTCTTGTTCGAGAGATTTGATGTCATCGTGATGATTTGGTATGAAAATTCGGCCGATGCTTTCTGTTAATTTTGTTTGTAATCGTAATAATTCTTGTTCAGTAACGTTTACAGAATTCCCGGTTGTTCTTTTTGTGTATTGCTCATAATTACCGTGGAATACTCTTGGTTCACCCTCATCTACTTGTAGAATATGGTCTGCAACAGAATGAATGAAGGCACGGTCATGGCTAATGAAAAGTATTGGATCAGGATATTCTTGTAACATGCTTTCTAATTCTTCTTGCGTTGCTAAGTCTAAATAGTTTTTCAAACTTATTTCTGTTTGTAATTTTTGAATTCATTATTATAAATTTGTGCCTTCGCTAGCGCCTCAGCATCGTTTTGGATTTCATCTAATCCATTTGCATCCCCAATAATATAACCTTCAAATGATGAACCAACAAAATCAAAGATGTATTGGAACTGGGAGATAAGCGGTAATGCTTTTAGTTTCGGATTATCTCCGCCAACTATGACAACGTACATTTTTTTACCTTTCATTTTTTCTTTGAAATGAAGTGATGTATCGCGTAAGCTTTGTGACCAGCGATCGATGAAGTTTTTCATATGTCCGCTCATTCCGTACCAATATAATGGTGTAGCAAAGATAATTGTGTCGTGCTCTAACATGCGTTTGGTTAACTGCTCGTAGTCATCATTTACAGGTTGGAATCCTTCTGCATCATGACGTTGGTCTGTAATAGGATGGACTGTATGGTCTCGCAAGTAAATTTGCTCTGTTTCAATGCCCTCTATCATCATATGTGTTAAAGTTTCTGTATTTCCATTTTGTCTTGAACTGCCGTGTATAACAAACATGTAATCATTCCCTTTCTTTTGCTTGTTTTAGGAGTGAAACGTGTTTTTGCAAATTCGTTTGGATGTTGGAAAGCAATGAGATTTGCTTTGTTACTTCATTAAGTTTATCTTCGTAAAGCGTAAGGATGCTGCTGCACGGATTGTCGTACAGGTGCGGTTCAATTTCAAGGCAGCGCAGCATCCTTGCCGTCTCTTCTAAATTTAAGCCAATTTGTAAGTATATTTGAATAAGCTCCACTTTTTCGATGGCACTTTCATCGAAATCACGATAGCCATTTGCGAGGCGCTTCGAAGGGAGTAATCCCTTTTCTTCATAATGTCTTAGTGATCTTTCGCTAACGCCAGTTTCTTTTGATAACTCCCCGATTCGCAATGTGTTTCACTCCTTTTACATGTATTGTAAACCTTCACACTAATGTGAAGGTCAATGCTGTTTTTTTGCAAAAGAATCTACATGATTTAAGAACACTTGAATGGCTTTAGATGGAATGAAATACTTGCCGCGCACGATGGAGAACGGACGGATGAGTTGCTCATTTGGAACTTCGACGTGGAATAGTTCTTTTGCAAGTAGCTCTTTCCGTACAGTCCAATCGGAAAGTATAGCGATGCCAAGCCCGGCACTCACTGCTTCCTTCACGCTTTGGATACTACTAAATGTAAAGAATCGCTTCATTTTTAAATGGTGTTGATGAATAAAGCGGTCACTATAAGCGCGTGTTCCAGAACCACTTTCTCTTAATACCCATACTTGATCTTGGAGTGTGCTTTCGTTTATTTCATTTGTGCGGAGCAGTGGATGGTTTGGCGGGACGACGAGCTTCATTTCATCTTGCATAAATGTTTCAACGTCAACATCAGCATATACAACTTGCCCTTCTACTAAGCCGATATCAATTTGATTAGAGCGAAGGCTTTGCAAAACGTCTTCTGTATTTGAGATAAAGGTATGGACTTCGACGTGTGGATTTTCATTCGCATAGTTAGCTAGTATTTTCGGGAGCAAGTATTCGCCAATTGTAAAACTAGCACCGATGCGAAGGGTTCCTGTTACAACGTTATGTAGCTCATTAATCTCTTGTTTAGCATCTTCGTAAAGAGAGAGCATTTGCTTTGCGTGTATGTATAGAATATTTCCGGCTTCCGTGACTTGGACATGTTTCGGAGATCGCTGAATAAGTATAGTTCCGAATTCGTTTTCTAAGTTGCGAATGTGCATACTTACGCCAGGCTGTGAAAGATTTAATAATTCTGCTGCACGGGAGAAGTGTTTCTGTTCCACGACAGTAACAAAAATTTTTAAAATATCTACGTTCATATAATTGGCTCTTTTCTTTTTCTATTATTTTATCATAAGTATTTCTGATGATAGAGATTCAATATTGATATTAAACTTATTATAGAAACTCTCTTATAATGTAAGTAGAAAGAACATGCATGTTCCAATACGATTATTGGAGTGGTTCAAAGTGGAACAAACACTTGTTATACAAAAGAAGAAGGGCTTTGGATTTTCACAAGGGATTGGGATTACATTATTAATCGCAATTGCGGCGAAATATTTAGCAGAGCTGCCATTTTTAAATATTATGGGACAATTAGTAATTGCTATTCTAATTGGGATGATTTGGCGCGCAGCAATTGGAGTTCCTCATGAAGCAATTGCAGGGACGAACTTTGCGAGTAAGAAGTTGCTGCGCTTTGGGATCATCTTACTTGGAATGCGATTAAACCTTGTTGATATTGCGAAGGCGGGACCGAAAGTATTGGTCATCGCTGCGGTTGTTATTACATTTACAATTTTCGTTGTATACGGACTAACAAAAGTATTTAAAGTAGAAAAGAAACTTGGCATTTTAACAGCGTGCGGGACAGCAATTTGCGGGGCGGCTGCGGTCGTGGCAATTGCGCCGCAAGTGAAAGCGAAGGATGATGAAACAGCAGTTGGTGCCGCAATTATTGCTATTTTAGGTACGATATTTACGCTTATTTATACGTTATTATATCCAGTGCTTGGCCTATCCCCATACGGATACGGAGTGTTCTCAGGGGCGACGCTGCATGAAATTGCTCACGTAATTGCGGCTGCGGCGCCAGGAGGAAGTACGGCTGTAGATATCGCAGTTATCGTGAAACTAACGCGCGTTGCAATGCTTGTTCCAGTAGCGATTTTAATCGGAGTATGGTTTGGCAAGAGTGAAGGTAGCGAGGAAAAAAGATCGTGGCGTGACCTTCCAATTCCTTGGTTCATCTTCGGATTTTTAGCGATGAGTGCGGTGCATTCGCTTGGCGTAATTCCAGAAGTTGTTGCGGGATATATTGTAGTCATCGCTTATATGCTTATCGCAATGGCGATGGCGGGGCTTGGTTTAAATGTAGAGTTTAAAACGTTCCGTAAGTTAGGAAGCAAAGCATTTGTGGCGGGGCTGATCGGCTCGGTTTGCTTATCGGTTCTTGGATACGTTCTTGTATGGGGATTAGGATTTATGTAAGTAGGACGAAGAAGCTGTTCCCAAAGGTATTTGGGGACAGCTTTTTCTTATGATTATAGCGCTACGGATGTCGATATATTAAAAAATCGCTGATATAAATTGAATTAATCTTGTACTTTGTTAGAGTAGATGTTCAGTGAAACATTTTTCTGAAATTTGTAAAGATATCTTTACTTGTAACTGGAAAATATTTATAATTTAAGTAAAGATATCTTTACTTTTGAAGGTGGAGCCTATGGGTGTGAAAAATAAAATTAAAGAATTAAGAAAGCAACATCATATAACACAAGTGGAAATGGCAAAGGCGATGCAAGTGACGCGGCAGACAATCGTGGCGATTGAAAACCATCATTACAATCCGAGTCTAGAATTATCCCTAAAAATCGCCAAATATTTTGGAGTGAAGGTGGAAGAAATATTTACGCTAGAGTAAGGGGAGAGAAAATGAACGATGCTAGAAAGTTGTATGTCGGTACGTTTTTTGGATTGCTGTTGGGAGACATTGTCGTTTGTATTATGAATCCAGCTATACCAATTTTACCGCTCGTAGTGAGTAACGTTTTAGCAATTGTATTTTTGACAGTGTATATGTATTACAAAAAGCGTAAGTACAAAAAAGAAGAACTCCCTGATATAGATGAGCGAGTAAATGAAAATATAAAAAAGCATGTAAACGTCTCATTTGTATTCGCATTTCTGTTCCTTATTGTTTATATTGTTGCGAGTAAAGCAATAGGCAGGGCTGTTATACCTGTGCAAGAGATACTTATAATATGTAGTTCCTTATTTGCAGGTAGTCTCATCATAGGAGTTATGGTAGGAAAACGAGCATAGCGATAGGAGGAATGAAAAAATGCAGGATGAGTTTGAGAGATTCCAGTCAGATAAAGCGTTTAAATATGTAGGATTATTTTTTACGATTAGTTTAGCTGTGTGGAGTTTGTACAATTTAATAGTTTACGGAAGTGCTGGTATGCCGTTTGTGTTATTTGTACTAGGGCAGTTTGTTTATTTCTTTGTGAACTATTGGCCGAAATGGAAATATAGAAATAGTAAAGAGGCTGATCGTGTATAAGTTTGGTATCGCCTGAGTAAGGGATAAATAGAAAAAGGGGAACTGGGATGGGATTACCGGTATTATGTGTTGCTACGGCTATTTTTGCTTTGTTTTGGGGAATGCAGAACTTCTCTCGTAATCCAGTGCCAAGTATTTGTATTATGATTGGTACTGTAGGTTTATCGTATTATTTATTACTATCAGCCCATTATTATAAAACAGCAACGAGTGTTGTTGTTGGAGCACTTATTTTATTTTGTGGTCGTGCTGTACAAAAGGGGTTATTTCCGTAAAAGCTGTTTATACAAAGAGTATAAACAGCTTTTTGTATTTTTTTACAAAAAGCTTGAAAGTTACGTAACGTCATCTTTTATAATGAAGTGGAAGAGGTGATGGCAGTGATTTCAATACAACAATTGACGAGAGAAACAGGAGTTACGGTACGTACATTACGTTATTATGATCAAATAGATTTATTGAAGCCGAGTGGGAAAACAGAGGGTGGACATCGGTTATATAGTGAAGCTGACGTCATTCGTTTGCAACAAATTTTATTTTTAAAGGAAATGGGATTTTCGTTAAAAGAAACTGCGAATATGTTAGTAAAAGGTGAGCTGAATTTAAAGGATTCTCTTGAAAAACAACTTCGATTTGTACAGGGAGAACAAAAGAAATTTAATCAAATGGAGCGTGTTTTACAAGCAGTTGTTTATTCGGTGGACGTGGAGGGAGAACTTGATTGGAAAGTTATGTTTGAATTGATTCAGCTTTCGAAACAGTCTCCTCGTATACGTGAAATATTCCAAAATGAAGTGTTTTCAAAGGAAGAACAAAAGTTGCTTCACAATTTGCCAAATATGAGTGAGGAAGATCCGAATGTTTTAGAGTGGGTAGATTTGTTAAAGCAATTACGTACTTTTATGAAAGATGGTAAAGAAGCTGCTAGTGATGAGGTACAAGAGGCAACGAAGAAATTAATGCAGAAATGTTTAGAGATGGCTAATGGTGACGAAGCATTTTTAGATAAGTTATGGGAAGTTAGAAAATCGAAGGAAGCTTCACAGAAAATGAGCATGTATCCAATCGAAGAAGAACTTTTACTATATATGGATGAAGCTTTTCGTATTTATGATGAAAAGGAGAGGGATAAATGAGTATACTCGCAGAATATCGTTGGTATTTTTTAATTGGGGCAGAAATTGTATTTTGGTTATCGGCTATCGGTTTCTTTTTACTGCGTTACGGATTTCGTTTGAAAAAGGCGAGTTTTATTATGGGGATTGTGCTACTCGTAAATGAAGTGTTTATTTTAACTTTAGGAGTAGTGGATTACTATCAAACAGGAAAGTTCTCTAACTTTCAAATCATTACTGTAATTATTTTATTGTATGCGGTCTTCTACGGGAAAAAGGATTTGAAGAAACTTGATATATTTGTACAAAAATTAGTTGCGAAATGGCGGAATGAACCGGCGCCTATTATTGAAGAACAAGTAGAATTAACAGGCATGGCCTATGCGAAGCAGGAAATGAAAAATTGGGTAGTGCATCTTAGTTTATTTGTGATTGTTCATATTTTCTTTTTCTTCTTATATGGGTTTGTACCGTTTGAACAATGGGGTAATTGGTTAGAAACGGGGATTGTTTTAAATAAAGCAGCGAGTCGTGTTAGCCAAGTTTGGGCAATTATACTTTTAGTAGATACAGTTATTTCATTTTCATATGTGATTTTTCCGAAGAAGGAGAAAGGAAAAGAAAAGAAAAGCTCCTTTCATAGTTGAAAGGAGCTTTTGGGTATACAAATAATTTTTATAGGAGAGGATGACAATAGGAAAAAGAACCAGTTTTATATGTCTATTTCTCTTTAGTTTAGTAGCATGCTCGCAATCTAACACTACAATTGATAAGAAGAATGATGTCATTGTAAAGGGAGCAGGAATTTCCAATCTAGATAAATTCGAGCAATTCGTTTTAAATGTGGAACAAGGGGAAGTTGATAAAATAAGAATTGTACATTACACACATGAAGGGGATCCGATTTTTCAAACGTTAGAGCATAGTGAGAAAGATATACTTTATGTGGTAGATAATAGACAAGACCAATTTGCTGGTGAGAATAAAGGGTTACATAAAGATAGTTGTAAAAGTATTGTTAAAGACCAGCATGAATTAGAAATCACTTATAGGCTAATAGATTGTACGAATGAAGATAGACGCAATATATGTACCTAAAAAATAGAGTTAGTAGAGGAAGGAAGTATGTACTCCTTCCTTTTTCTGTGTAGATAATGTCGAAAACTTTACCGAATATCTGTTCGTTTTTTTAGGTTTTTTATGGGCATTCGTGGTAAAATAATAATACAGATTTTTATGAGGAGGTCGGTTTTTCCTTGGAACATCAATTTGAAATTATCTCAGCGTATTCCCCGCAAGGTGATCAGCCGGTAGCTATAGAGAAGCTTGTAGAGGGAATTAATAGTGGAAAGAAAAAGCAAGTGTTGCTTGGTGCGACAGGAACGGGTAAGACATTTACAATTTCAAATGTCATTAAAGAAGTGCAGAAGCCAACACTTGTTATGGCTCATAATAAAACGTTAGCAGGGCAGTTATATAGTGAGTTGAAAGACTTTTTTCCGAATAATGCAGTTGAATATTTTGTTAGTTATTACGATTATTATCAGCCAGAAGCGTATGTGCCGCAAACAGATACTTTTATTGAAAAAGATGCGCAGATTAATGATGAAATTGATAAATTGCGTCACTCAGCAACGTCTGCATTATTTGAACGGGATGATGTAATTATCGTTGCAAGTGTTTCGTGTATATATGGTTTAGGTTCTCCAGAAGAATACCGCGAGTTAGTTGTTTCACTTCGAGTTGGTATGGAAAAGGACCGCAATCAATTGCTTCGTGAACTAGTTGATGTGCAGTATGGACGTAATGATATTGATTTCAAGCGTGGTACATTCCGTGTGCGCGGAGATGTAGTTGAAATCTTCCCAGCATCACTTGATGAGCATTGTATTCGAATTGAGTTTTTCGGCGATGAAATCGATCGTATTCGCGAAGTAAATGCGTTAACAGGTGAAGTATTAGCAGAACGTGATCATGTAGCAATCTTCCCAGCATCTCACTTCGTTACACGTGAAGAAAAGATGAAGGTCGCTATTGAAAATATAGAAAAAGAATTAGAAGAACGTTTAAAGGAATTAAATGATAATGGCAAGTTGTTAGAAGCGCAGCGTATAGAGCAACGTACACGTTATGATTTAGAAATGATGCGCGAGATGGGCTTTTGTTCAGGGATTGAAAACTATTCCCGCCATTTAACACTTCGTCCAGCCGGTGCAACGCCGTATACGTTATTAGACTATTTCCCGAAAGATTTCTTAATCGTTATGGATGAGTCGCACGTATCAGTGCCACAAGTAAGAGCGATGTATAACGGGGACCAAGCACGTAAGCAAGTGCTTGTGGATCATGGATTCCGTCTGCCATCAGCTTTAGATAATAGACCGCTCACATTTGATGAGTTTGAAGAGAAAACAAATCAAGTTATTTACGTTTCAGCAACGCCAGGACCGTATGAGTTAGAGCAGTCGCCAGAAGTAATAGAACAAATTATTCGTCCAACAGGGCTTTTAGATCCACCAATCGATATACGACCAATTGAAGGGCAAATTGACGATTTATTAGGAGAGATTCAAGATCGCATTGCAAAAAATGAACGTGTATTGATTACGACTTTAACGAAAAAAATGTCAGAGGATTTAACGGATTACTTAAAAGATGTAGGAATTAAAGTGAACTATCTTCACTCTGAAATTAAAACATTAGAACGTATTGAAATTATCCGTGACCTTCGCCTTGGTAAGTTTGATGTACTTGTCGGTATTAACTTATTACGGGAAGGATTAGATATTCCAGAAGTATCACTTGTAGCTATTTTAGATGCTGATAAGGAAGGGTTCTTGCGTTCAGAGCGTTCATTAATTCAAACAATTGGTCGTGCGGCACGTAATGAAAACGGCCGCGTTATTATGTACGCAGATCGTATAACAAGATCGATGGGAATTGCGATTGAAGAAACGCAACGTCGTCGTACTATACAAGAAGCTTACAATGAAGAGCATGGTATTACGCCGAAAACGATTCAAAAAGGCGTGCGTGATGTAATCCGTGCAACGACAGCTGCTGAAGAGCCGGAAACATATGAAGCAACGCCAGCTAAGAAGATGACGAAAAAAGAGCGTGAAAAGACAATTGCGAAGATGGAAGCAGAAATGAAAGAGGCAGCAAAAGCGTTAGACTTCGAGCGTGCAGCTGAATTAAGAGATTTATTATTAGAATTAAAAGCGGAAGGGTGAAAAGAGTGAGTAAGAGCAAGGATTTTATTGTTGTAAAAGGTGCTAGAGCACATAACTTAAAAAATATAGATGTAACCATTCCGAGAAATCAGCTTGTCGTTGTAACGGGATTGTCTGGTTCGGGGAAATCATCATTAGCATTTGATACGATTTATGCAGAAGGACAGCGCAGATACGTAGAATCGTTATCTGCGTATGCACGCCAGTTTTTAGGGCAAATGGATAAACCGGATGTAGATACGATTGAAGGATTATCACCAGCGATTTCGATTGATCAAAAAACGACGAGTCGTAATCCGCGTTCAACTGTTGGAACGGTAACCGAGATTTATGATTATTTACGTTTATTATTTGCGCGAATTGGCACGCCAATTTGTCCGAATCATGGCATTGAAATTACGTCACAAACAGTAGAGCAGATGGTAGACCGTGTACTTGAATATCCTGAACGTACGAAATTACAAGTGTTAGCTCCTATCGTTTCTGGGCGTAAAGGCGCGCACGTGAAAGTGCTGGAAGATATTAAGAAGCAAGGTTATGTTCGTGTACGTGTTGATGGGGAAATGCTTGATGTATCAGAAGATATTGCGTTAGATAAAAACAAAAAGCATTCCATTGAAGTTGTAATTGATCGTATTGTTGTAAAAGAAGGGATCGCAAGCCGTCTTGCTGATTCACTTGAAAGTGCATTAAAGCTTGGTGGGGGCCGCGTGTTAATCGATGTTATGGGAGAAGAGGAACTTCTATTTAGTGAACATCATGCTTGTCCGCATTGTGGTTTTTCAATTGGAGAATTAGAGCCGCGTATGTTCTCATTCAATAGTCCATTCGGGGCATGTCCGTCTTGTGATGGACTTGGCTCAAAACTAGAGGTGGATTTAGAACTTGTTATTCCGAACTGGGATTTATCATTAAATGAGCATGCGATTGCGCCTTGGGAACCGACAAGTTCACAATATTACCCACAGCTTTTACAGTCTGTCTGTAATCATTACGGCGTTGATATGGATATGCCTGTGAAAGATATACCGAAAGATTTATTTGATAAAGTGTTGTACGGAAGCGGTGAAGAGAAAGTTTACTTCCGCTATGTAAATGAATTTGGTCAAGTAAAGGAAAATGAGATTTTATTTGAAGGTGTTATCCCAAATATTGAACGTCGCTATCGTGAAACGAGTTCTGATTATATCCGCGAGCAAATGGAAAAGTATATGGCAGAACAAGCTTGTCCGAAGTGTAAAGGTGGACGTTTGAAACCTGAGAGTTTAGCTGTTTTCGTTGGTGACAAAACAATTGCTGATGTAACGAAGTATTCTGTTCAAGAAGTACAGGAATTCTTCTCAAATGTAGAGCTAACGGAGAAACAACAAAAAATTGCTCATTTAATTTTAAGAGAAATTCAGGAGCGCGTTGGGTTCTTAGTGAACGTTGGTTTAGATTATTTAACGTTAAGTCGTGCCGCAGGAACTTTATCAGGTGGTGAGGCGCAACGCATTCGTTTGGCGACGCAAATTGGTTCTCGTCTTACTGGCGTACTTTATATTCTTGATGAGCCTTCTATCGGTTTACACCAGCGTGATAACGATCGTCTTATTCGTACATTGCAAGAAATGCGCGATTTAGGCAATACGTTAATCGTCGTTGAACATGATGAAGATACGATGATGGCAGCTGACTATTTACTTGATATCGGACCTGGTGCAGGTATTCACGGTGGACAAGTCGTATCAGCAGGGACACCAGCTGAAGTGATGCAAGATGAGAATTCATTAACAGGGAAGTATTTAAGCGGTAAAGAGTTTATTCCGGTTCCACTTGAAAGACGTAAAGGTGACGGACGTAAAGTGGAAATTGTCGGTGCAAAAGAGAATAACTTAAAGAACGCGAAAATGTCATTCCCACTTGGTACGTTTGTAGCGGTAACGGGTGTGTCTGGTTCCGGTAAAAGTACGATGATTAATGAAGTACTATATAAATCGTTAGCGCAAAAGTTATATAAAGCGAAAGCGAAGCCAGGTACGCATAAAGAAATTAAAGGTCTTGAGAACTTAGATAAAGTAATCGATATTGATCAATCACCAATCGGTCGTACACCACGTTCTAATCCAGCGACGTATACAGGTGTATTTGATGATATTCGTGATGTGTTTGCGCAAACGAATGAAGCGAAAGTGCGCGGATATCAAAAAGGACGTTTCAGCTTTAACGTAAAAGGTGGACGTTGTGAAGCGTGCCGTGGTGATGGAATTATTAAAATCGAAATGCACTTCTTACCAGACGTATACGTTCCGTGTGAAGTTTGTCATGGTAAACGTTACAACCGTGAAACGTTAGAAGTGAAGTATAAAGATAAGAACATTTCTGAAGTGTTAGGGATGACAATTGAAGATGGAGTAGAGTTCTTCGCTAATATCCCAAAAATTAAGCGTAAACTTCAAACACTTGTAGATGTTGGGCTTGGTTATATGAAATTAGGGCAACCAGCTACGACGTTATCTGGTGGTGAAGCACAGCGTGTGAAATTAGCTTCTGAATTACACCGTCGTTCTACAGGGCGTACGCTATACATTTTAGATGAGCCAACGACTGGTTTACATGCGCATGATATCGCACGTCTTCTAGAAGTGTTGCAACGTCTTGTTGAGAGCGGTGAGACGGTACTTGTAATTGAACATAATTTAGATGTGATAAAAACAGCTGATTATATCGTTGACCTTGGACCAGAAGGCGGGGACAAAGGTGGACAAATCGTTGCTTCCGGAACGCCAGAGCAAGTAGTGAAAGAAGAGCGCTCGTATACAGGTAAGTATTTAAAAGACATTTTAGTTCGTGATAAAGCAAGGATGAAAGCAAAAATAAAAGAAGTAGAGTTATCACAATAAGTGTATGAATAAAAACCGAGTGGAAATGACACTCGGTTTTTATTGTATAGGGGGAGACGATGGAGTTTTTAGATGTGTTGCGAAAGAAAAGTATGAAGGTAAGAGAGTTCCAAAGGTGGGGTGTATATTTTCGGAAACGCTGGGAGGACTATTTTGCAAATCATTTAAGTGATGAGGAAAAAGAAGATATTTTCCTTTACGGAGATAAGTATGCATGTGGTTATCTATGGCACATATTTAGTTATGGGAAAAAGAAGTGTTTAGAGGGCAAAGAAGCGGAGCACGCGTTTCATAATGAAGTGAAAAAGGAGTGCTACATTTTCTACCAACGCTGTGATGATGTACTAATAATAAAAGATGCGAGTTTATTAAGTATGGATGATATATTACGTGAAACAGATGAGATGTATAAAGGCGATATTTATATTGTAGATAAAGATTTCACTTGGACTTTTGTGAAAACGCATGAGCATAGATGGTGTGGGCCTTATTTCACAAGGAAATGTTAGTAGGTATACAAGCATGAAGAGTAGAATAAGTTGGTATAAGTGTTTGCATGATACTTGCGTTTATTATCTATTAGCGTATGATGAAATATATATGTTTAAAGGATGTGTAAGAAAATGAGATGGATTGTATCACTTCTTGTAAATAGCGTTGTGTTAATCGCTGTATCGGGACTTTTAAAAGGGATTGCACCAGACGCGTTTTACGTAGCAAATATACAAACTGCAATTATTGCGAGTATTATTTTGGCTGTTTTAAATGTGTTCGTAAAACCGTTTTTAATTTTAATTACGCTACCAATTACAGTTGTAACTTTCGGGTTCTTCTTAATTGTTATTAATGCGATTACGTTAAAAATAGCAGATTCATTATTAGGAGATGCATTTAATATATCAGGTTTCGGTGTAGCGATTGTTGCGGCAATTTGTATTTCAATTTTTAATATGATTATTGAAAAGGCAATTGTGGAACCGTTATATGAAAAAAAGAGAAAATGACAAAAAGAAAAACATTTCATGATGTGTATGAAATGTTTTTTTCTATTTATTAGAAACCGTATTTCTTGTTTCCAGAAAAAAATGGTACAATATCGGGTAGAATGGAATTTTACATCAAACGAGACTGAACCCGCAGCGGAGTGGAGGTTTATACATATGCCGAAAGTAAGGACAAAAGATTTAATTGAACAATTTCAATTGGAGTTAATAAGTGGTGAAGATGGAATTCATCGTCCGATTGATACAAGTGATTTATCAAGACCTGGAATTGAAATGGCAGGATTTTTCACATACTATCCAGCTGATCGCGTACAGCTTCTTGGAAAGACGGAGCTTACGTTCTTTGACACGTTAACGTCAGAGCAAAAACAAGAGAGAATGAAAGCGCTTTGTACCGAGGAGACGCCATGTATTATTATAACTCGTAATCAAGATGTACCAGATGAGTTACTGCAAGCATCACGTGAATCAGGCATGCCCTTATTACGTTCTTCTCAAACGACAACAAGATTATCAAGTCGTTTAACAAATTATTTAGAAGGTAAGTTAGCGCCAACAACTGCTGTTCATGGTGTGTTAGTAGATATTTACGGCGTTGGTGTTTTAATTACAGGTCAAAGTGGTGTCGGTAAAAGTGAGACAGCTCTTGAACTTGTGAAGCGTGGTCACCGCCTTGTTGCGGATGATAGTGTAGAAATTCGCCAAGAAGATGAAGACACATTAGTAGGAAGCTCACCAGATTTAATTGAGCATTTATTAGAAATTCGTGGTCTAGGTATCATTAACGTTATGACGTTATTTGGTGCAGGGGCAGTGCGAAATTATAAGCGTATTACACTTGTTATTAATCTTGAAATTTGGGATCAAAAGAAAAATTATGATCGCTTAGGTCTTGATGAAGAGAAGATGAAGATTATTGATACAGAACTAACGAAGATTACACTTCCAGTTCGTCCTGGTCGAAACTTGGCTGTTATTATTGAAGTAGCAGCGATGAACTTCCGTTTAAAACGTATGGGAGTCAATGCAGCACAGCAGTTCTCAGAACGATTAATGAGTGCGATTGAGTTAGGAAATCAGGAGTAAACTTTGGAGAGGGAGGTCATACATATGCTGTTAGGTTCTGTACCGCAGCTTGACCGCGTAGCTGTCCAACTTGGGCCGTTTCCTGTTTATTGGTACGGGATTATTATCGGTACAGGTGTGCTATTAGGTCTTTGGCTAGCAACTCGCGAGGGAGAAAGGCTAGGTATTCCAAAAGATACATTTGTTGACCTTGTATTAATTGCGGTACCGATCGCTATTCTATTTGCGAGAATGTACTATGTTATTTTTGAATGGGAATATTACGCGCAAAACCCGAGTCAAATTATTAATATTCGTCAAGGTGGCTTGGCGATTCATGGTGGTTTAATCGGGGCTGTTATTACAGGAATTCTTTTTGCGAAACGCCGCGGGGTTTCATTCTGGAAGTTGGCTGATATTGCTGCGCCAAGTATTTTACTAGGACAAGCAATTGGCCGATGGGGAAACTTTATGAACCAAGAGGCACATGGTGATGAAGTAACGAGACAGTTTTTAGAAGGTCTTCATTTACCGGATTTCATTATTAATCAAATGTATATTGATGGTGTGTACTACCACCCGACATTTTTATATGAATCATTATGGAATTTCGCGGGAGTAATTCTATTACTTGCATTACGAAAAGTGAATTTACGCCGCGGGGAACTATTCTTCACATATTTAATTTGGTATTCAGTAGGACGCTTCTTCGTAGAAGGGTTACGTACAGATAGTTTAATGCTAGGACCACTTCGTATTGCACAAGTGATGTCAATCGGACTTGTTGTTATTTCTATTATTTTCATTATTGTGAGACGAAAAATGGGGCAAGCTGATAAAAGATATTCGGAAAATTAGAGAAAAGTAGCATCTTATTATAAGATGCTGCTTCTTTCATATTCAGGAAAGAGAAAGGACTAAGGCAATGAAAATAAATACAGTGTTATTTGATTTAGATGGAACGTTAATTAATACAAATGAACTTATTATTTCTTCTTTTTTACATACTTTAAATACATATTATCCAGATCAATATAAGCGTGAAGATGTATTGTCATTTATCGGTCCATCTTTACATGATACTTTTAGTAAGATTGATCAAAGCAAGGTTGAAGAGTTAATTACAAGCTATCGTCAATTTAACCATGATCATCATGATGAATTAGTAGAAGAATATGAAACTGTATATGAAACAGTTCAAGAATTAAAGAAACAAGGTTATAAAGTTGGTATTGTTACAACGAAAGCGCGACAAACCGTTGAGATGGGATTAAAGTTATCAAAGCTTGATGAGTTCTTTGATGTTGTCGTAACAATTGACGATGTAGAGCATGTGAAACCACATCCAGAGCCACTTCAAAAAGCGCTTGAGTTATTAGATGCGAAACCAGAAGAGGCATTGATGGTTGGGGATAATCATCATGATATTGTTGGTGGACAAAATGCGGGTACGAAAACAGCTGCGGTTTCATGGACATTGAAAGGTAGAGCGTATTTAGAGGCTTATAAACCGGACTTTATGTTAGATAAAATGAGTGATTTACTACCGATTTTGTCTGATATGAATCGCTCGTAAAGTTTTACTTTGTATAAGTAGAGGAGAGAGTTCAGTGCGACGGACAACGCGCTATCCTGTTTCAGGAGAAAATTCATTATGGAATGTGTATAAAACAGTGTCTTTTTGGAAGGTAATGAAAAACTTTATTATTATCCAAATCGCACGCTACACACCATTTTTATCTGTGAAGAATTGGCTGTATCGTACGTTTTTACGGATGAAAGTAGGAAAGAAAACATCATTTGCGCTTATGGTAATGCCAGATATTATGTTCCCGGAAAAGATAGTTGTGGGAGAAAATTCGATTATCGGCTATAATACAACGCTTTTAGCACATGAATATTTAATTCGTGAATATCGACTTGGGGAAATCATCATAGGAAACGAAGTGATGATTGGAGCAAATACGACTATATTACCAGGTGTGAAAATTGGGGATGGCGCGATTGTTTCAGCTGGCACACTGGTTCATAGAGATGTACCAAGTGGTGCTTTCGTAGGTGGAAATCCAATGCGTGTTATTTATACAAAAGAAGAAATGGATGCTAGAGAAGGTTGATACTAAAAATGTAACATTTCTCTTCTTTTTTAATGAATAAAAAGGAAATAATTGAGTATAATATACTGTTTTGTTTTTTACGGAATCGTTTATACTTATAGATAGAAGAATGTGTGAACGAAGAAAACAAAAAACTGGAGGATATATGGGGAAAAATCAAAGAATATATAAGGAGAACGGACAAGTTATCTCTTTTAATCAATTATCGGACTTCTTTTATAAAAAAGGGATGAGGGCTTACAAAGGGCAGAAATTGCAAGATGCAATTAAATATTTTCGAAGAGCGGCACAAAGTGAGAAGGAGCCGTTTATTTTATGCCAATTAGCAACAGTATTATCTGAGGCTGGTGAATATCAAGAGTCAAATCAAACCTTCTTTAAGCTTGTTAGATCTAATCCAGAACTTGAACAGTGTTATTATTTTATTGCAAATAATTATGCATATATGGGGCTATTTCAGCAGGCGAAGAAGTATGCGGATCGCTATTTAGAAGTTGCAGAAGAGCAGGAATTCGTAGAAGATACATTAGAATTACTTGAGATCATGGAAGAAGAAGCGATGGGTGCCGAAGAGATTGAGGATGAAGATGATTTAATTGTTATGCAGGAAGAAGCGAATCGTTATATTCGCAACGGACAATTGGAAGAAGCAATTGCTACATTAGAAATTGTTACGAAAGATTATCCGGAATTTTGGTCGGGGCATAATAATTTAGCCATTGCGCATTTTCAATCTGGTAATGTAGATAAGGCGCTGAAGTTAACTGAAATGATTTTAGAGAAAAATCCAGGTAATATACATGCGCTTTGTAATACGCTTATTTTTCTATATTCAATTGGAGAGCATAAACAAGTAGAGGCATTAGCTGCGCAGTTAGTTTCGGTATATCCGATTTCGTTTGAACATCGTTTGAAACTTGGAACGACACTTGCAACAATTGGTCATTTCGAGCCTGCATATAAATGGTTTAAATTATTAAAGCGTCAAGGATATGAGGGAGACGTTAGTTTTTATTATTGGTTTGCATATTCTGCGTATATGGTGAAAGATCAGCAAGTAGCTGAAAAAATGTGGCAACATGTTGTAGAATTGCACCCTGATAAAAAGGGAAAAGAACCGTGGAATGCATTGAATTTAGCGGATGAAGGACAAAACGTGTTATTTGAAGAATTACGAAAATCATTTCAGCAAAGTGCGACGCTAGAGGAACAAATGCTAGCTTTATATTTAATGAATGAATTGTCAACGCCAGAGAAGGTGGGATTCTTCTTTGATGTAACGCAGGCGAAGAACGGTGTTCCAATCGTATCGCAACTTGCAAAGTATTTCTTTTTACTTAATAGCCATAAGAGCATCCCAGCTGATTTACAGCAATTTGAACAGTGCGCGCGAATCGCGGATGCGTTATACAATTATACGAAAAAAGATGATGAATTAATCGAAGAGTGTTTACAATTTTGGTTTTGTACGTTCATACGTTTATATACATCTGGGGCAGTTTTTACAAATGTATACGGTTGGTCAGCTGCGGTTGAATATATCGTACGCAGCGAACAAGGAAATAAGATGACACAGTCGGAGCTCGGGGATGTATATAATGTATCTGTAGCGACTGTTCGAAAGTATGTGCAAGCTGTTAAACGTACGCACACATAAGTAAGCAAATCATTGGGAAAAAAATGATGCTAACAGTATAATGAGGGTAACTTAATTGTGTAGGAATGAATAGGAGTGAATAGTGTGTCAGAAGAAAAAATTTATGATGTCATTATTATTGGTGCAGGACCAGCTGGTATGACAGCTGCAGTATATACATCTCGTGCGAATTTAAGCACATTAATGCTTGAGCGTGGTATTCCAGGTGGACAAATGGCGAACACAGAAGATGTAGAAAACTACCCAGGTTATGAGTCAATTTTAGGACCAGACTTATCAAATAAAATGTTCGAGCATGCGAAGAAATTTGGTGCTGAATATGCATATGGTGATGTGAAAGCAGTCATCGATGGTAAAGAGTACAAAACAATTATTGCTGGTAAAAAAGAGTATAAAACACGTGCAATTATCGTTGCAAGTGGTGCAGAGTATAAAAAAATCGGTGTACCAGGTGAAACAGAACTTGGCGGCCGTGGTGTATCATACTGTGCGGTATGTGATGGTGCATTCTTTAAAGAGAAAGAACTTGTTGTTATTGGGGGCGGAGACTCTGCTGTTGAAGAGGGTGTGTTCTTAACACGCTTCGCATCAAAAGTAACAATCGTTCACCGTCGTGATACTCTTCGTGCACAGAAAATTTTACAAGATCGTGCTTTCCAAAACGAGAAAGTAGATTTCATTTGGAATCACACTATTAAAGAAATTAACGAAGCGAATGGTAAAGTAGGAAGCGTAACGCTTGTAGACGTAAACAGTGGAGAAGAGAAAGAAGTCAAAACTGATGGCGTTTTCGTATATATCGGTATGTTACCACTATCAAAACCGTTTGTTGAGTTAGGTATTACAAATGAAAATGGTTACGTTGAAACGAACGAGCGTATGGAAACGAAAGTTCCTGGTATTTTCGCAGCTGGTGATGTTCGCGAAAAAATGCTTCGTCAAATTGTAACTGCAACAGGTGACGGTAGTATTGCAGCGCAAAGCGCACAACATTACGTAGAAGAGTTATTAGAAGAACTAAAAACTGTATCAGAAAAATAAGGGATGCTATACTTTTTGAGAAGAAAGCTACATATAAGAGCTTTCTTCTTTTTTTTGTGTGAAAATGTCAAAGTTTTGTCAAAAAATATTGAGATTATAAGCTTTCTTATTGATATACTGGACTTTACGGAAAAAATCACTATAAGAAATGAGGAATTTATTCAGTATGGAATGGCGTAATATATATCGTGGATTTTGTATGGGCGTTAGTGATTTAATTCCTGGTGTGAGCGGCGGTACAATCGCTGTTGTGTTAGGGATTTATGAACAATTGCTTGCGGCAATTAGTGGATTCTTTAGTCGTGAATGGAAAAAACATTTAGGATTTTTAATTCCTCTTGCAGCTGGTGTGGCAGCAGCGTTTTTAACGTTAAGTCACGTTATTAAATATTTACTTGCAAATCATTATGAACCGACTCAATTTTTCTTCCTCGGTTTAATTATTAGTATATTACCGATGTTAATGAGGGAAGCTGATGCAAAGGCATCATTTAAAGGTAAGCACATTGTTTTATTAATAGTTGCAGCAATTCTTGTTGCGATCACAGCTTTCTTTAAACCAGATAAGGCAGCAGATCCAATTACGACGTTAACAATTTTAAATGCAATTGGTTTATTTTTCGCAGGATGGATGGCTAGTATGGCTATGTTGCTTCCTGGAATTAGCGGATCATTTATTTTATTAATTATTGGTGTGTATCCGACAGCAATTAACGCTTTAACTACACTGAACTTACCTTTAATCGCAGTTATCGGTGCTGGTGTTATGGTAGGGTTCGTTGTAAGTAGTAAAGGAATTAGTTTCTTATTAGATCGTTATAAAAGTATGACATTTGCGGCAATTATTGGACTTGTTATCGGCTCGATTGTAATTGTGTTCCCTGGTATTCCAACTGGAGGATTTTCAATTATAAGTTCAATTATTACCTTTATTTTAGGATTTGCGATTGTTACTTATTTCGGTAAGAAATAAAGGCTTTAATCCCCTTGGCGATAAAAATCGTTAAGGGGATTTTTCATGCTATTCATTGGAATTCTAAGCATTTACATTGCTTGTTATAGAAAGCTTTTTTAAAATTGTTGAGTAGCGTGTGCTTAGCGAAAGAGGACTGGCTCCTTCGTTGTAGCAAACTGTTTTTGATAGTATAATGAAATGAGTATGCAGTGAAAAATTTGCTGCAAGTAGCTGAGGTGAAGAAACATGCAAAGAGTGACAAACTGTGTGTTAATTAGAGATAATGAAGTACTCTTACTCCAAAAACCTCGCCGGAATTGGTGGGTTGCACCAGGCGGGAAAATGGAGCGTGGTGAGACTGTAAGAGATTCCGTTGTTCGCGAGTATCGTGAAGAGACAGGGATTTATTTAAAGAACCCAGCGTTAAAGGGGGTCTTCACCTTTGTCATCCAAGAAGGTGATAAAGTTGTTTCTGAATGGATGATGTTCTCCTTTTTAGCGACAGATTTTGCAGGAGAAAACAAACTAGAGAGCGAAGAAGGCATCATTGGTTGGCATACATTTGATAAAATTGATGATTTAGCAATGGCACCAGGAGATTATCACATTATTGATTATTTAATTAAAGGAAATGGCATAATCTACGGTACATTTGTATATACCCCAGATTTTGAGTTGCTTTCATACCGATTAGATCCGAGTTAAACCGTCAAGGAGAGGATACGATGACAGAGAATAATGATATAAAAATGGTAATTATTACAGGAATGTCTGGAGCTGGAAAGACAGTAGCTTTACAAAGTTTTGAAGATTTAGGATATTTCTGTGTAGATAATTTACCACCGATGTTATTGCCAAAGTTTATTGAGCTTATGGCGGATTCAAAAGGGAAAATGAATAAAGTAGCACTTGGCGTTGATTTACGTGGCCGAGAGTTTTTCGAACATTTATGGGGAGCGCTTGATGATTTATCAGAACGTACATGGATTATTCCTCATATTTTATTCTTAGATGCGAAGGATAGCACGCTTGTGACTCGTTATAAAGAAACGAGACGTTCGCATCCACTTGCACCAACTGGTTTGCCGTTAAAGGGAATTGAGATGGAGCGTAGCTTATTAACTGATATGAAGGCGCGAGCGAATATTGTGCTTGATACATCGGATTTAAAACCGAAAGAATTACGTGAAAAAATTGTTCATCTGTTTTCAACTGAAACGGAGCAAGCATTTCGTGTAAATGTTATGTCATTTGGATTTAAGTACGGCATTCCAATTGATGCAGATTTAGTATTTGATGTTCGTTTTTTACCAAATCCATATTACATTCCACATATGAAGCCATTAACAGGACTAGATGAGGAAGTTTCATCGTATGTACTGAAATTTAATGAGACGCATAAGTTTTTAGAGAAATTGACGGATCTTATCACTTTCATGCTGCCTCATTATAAAAGAGAAGGCAAGAGTCAACTTGTAATAGCAATTGGATGTACAGGTGGACAGCATCGTTCTGTTACGCTTACAGAATACCTTGGGAAACATTTGAAACCAGAGTATAGTGTTCATGTATCTCATCGTGATGTGGAGAAGAGAAAGGGCCATTAAGGGATGAAAAAAGAGAGAAAACCTAAAATTGTTATCATGGGAGGCGGAACTGGACTTTCTGTTTTGTTACGAGGATTAAAACAGTATCCTGTTGATATTACAGCAGTTGTTACAATCGCTGATGATGGTGGCAGTTCAGGTAGATTACGTGATGAGCTAGAAATTCCACCCCCAGGTGATATTCGTAACGTACTTGTTGCGTTATCAGATGTAGAGCCACTGGTGGAAGCTTTATTTCAGCATCGCTTCACAACGGGAGATGGGCTGAAAGGTCATGCGTTAGGTAATTTATTATTGGCGGGTATGACCTCGATTACAGGAGATTTCTTCCATGCGATTACTGAAACGAGTAAAGTGTTGAACGTCAGAGGACGTGTGTTACCGGCAGCGAACCAAAGTGCAGTATTGCATGCGGAACTAGAAGATGGAGAAATTGTAACAGGTGAATCAAAAATTCCTTATTTCGGGAAGAAGATTAACCGTGTCTTTTTAACTCCAGAAGATGTAGAACCGTTACATGAAACGTTGGCTGAGATTAAACGAGCTGATTTACTTGTTTTTGGTCCAGGAAGTTTGTATACGAGTATATTACCGAATTTAGTTGTTAACAAAATCGGGGACGCTGTTCTTGCTGCAAAAGCGAAGAAGGTATATGTATGTAATGTTATGACGCAAGCTGGTGAAACGATGGGATATACTGCGTTTGACCATGTGCAGGCGTTACATGATCATTTAGGTAAACCATTTATCGATACTGCAATTGTAAATAACCGTGATATTCCTTGTGAATTACGTCAATTATATGAGGAAGAAATGTCGGCGCCAGTTGTAGTAGATGAAGAGCGTTTTATCGAAAACAATATTGATGTCATTCAAGATCAATTAGCGAAGTATGATGATCGTGTTGTAAGGCACGATACATTAAAGTTAGCTTCCATTTTATATTCACTGTTGTAGGTGTGCGTTGCCTCGTTTGAGGTAACGCTCATCCTTTCATATAGGACAAGATTTTTGTTCCACAATAATCGTATAAGGAGGTGTTGACTGTGTCATTTGCATCAGAAACAAAGAAAGAGTTGACGAATCTTGAGATGAAGGAATGCTGTGAGAAAGCAGAACTATCAGCGTTACTTCGAATGAACGGATCGCTTTCTTTTTCAAATCGTCGTCTATCTATCGATATTCAAACGGAAAATGCGGCAATTGCAAGAAGGATTTATACGCTTTTGAAAAAAGGATATGACGTGACGGTAGAATTACTTGTTCGTAAAAAAATGCGATTGAAGAAAAATAATGTATATATCGTAAGGCTTGTTGAGAAGTCTCGCGAAATATTAGCCGATCTTCATATCGTTCGAGATGACTTTTCATTTATTCGAAATATATCACAAGAATTGATTGAGAAGAAATGTTGTAAACGATCGTATTTACGCGGTGCATTTTTAGCAGGTGGTTCAGTAAATAACCCAGAAACATCATCTTATCATTTAGAGATCTTTTCGTTATATAAGGAACATAATGATGCTATATGTGAACTGATGAACGGATTTGATTTAAATAGTAAGACATTGGAAAGAAGAAAAGGGTATATTACGTATTTGAAAGAAGCAGAAAAAATTACAGAGTTTTTAAATATTATAGGAGCTCATAATGCACTTTTAAGATTTGAAGACATTCGAATTGTACGTGATATGCGTAATTCTGTAAATCGTTTAGTGAACTGCGAAACAGCTAATTTAAATAAAACAATTGGTGCAGCGCTAAGGCAGATTGAAAATATCCGCTATATTGATGAGACGGTTGGTCTTGATATATTGCCAGATAAACTACGAGAAATTGCGCAACTAAGAAGAGATTATCAAGATGTAACATTGAAAGAGTTAGGTGAGATGGTATCCGGGGGCAAAATTAGTAAATCGGGTATTAATCATCGTTTGCGTAAAATCGATGATATTGCAGAGAAATTACGCGCGGGGGAAACGGTAGCAAAAAAATAAGAGGTTAAAGGGGAAATGGAGCTGTGGTTCAAAAAAGAGTTCAGGTTTCATTAAAAAACGGTTTACAAGCACGTCCGGCTGCGTTGTTTGTACAAGAGGCAAATCGCTTTCATGCGGATATCTTCATCGAGAAAGATGGAAAGACAGTAAATGCAAAGAGCATAATGGGGATTATGAGCTTAGCAATTGGAACTGGTAGCATGATAACAATTACAACAGAAGGTTCAGATGCAGAAGAGGCTTTAGAAGCATTAGCTGCATATGTACAATAAAAAGCTATCGCGTATATGCGATAGCTTTTTTGTTTTTGATGTTTGTTGGTGGAGGTATGTGGGGGGGAGTGCTTGTCGAGGATTGTCGGTAAGTCGATAAGTTGTGTCGAAACGTCGATATATTAAAATAATCGCCGATATAATTGGAGTTACGTTCGATATATTTGAAAAATCGCTGATATATTTAGGTGAATACTAGGTGGGGTATATTCGTACGGAGGCCAATACATAAAAAAGCGCCCTGTAATAGGGCGCTTTTTTATGTATCTAGCTCCAGCGGCTAGAATCTCCAGTTGTTTAGCTTTTACATCCGAGGCGCTTTTTGCCTCGAATGTAAAAGCTCCAACACCCTGCGATTCTAAACGAGCCGCTTCCGCTTTTAAGTATTAACGATTTGTAAAGATCTTATCGATTAAACCGTATTCTAAAGCTTTTTCTGCTGTCATGAAGTTGTCGCGGTCTGTGTCGCGTTGTAGTACTTCAAGAGGTTGACCTGTGCGGTCAGCAAGAATTTGGTTTAGTTTTTCACGTAAGAATAGGATACGTTTTGCAGCGATTTCGATTTCAGTCGCTTGACCTTGTGCTCCGCCAAGTGGTTGGTGAATCATTACTTCACTGTTTGGAAGTGCATAACGTTTTCCTTTTTCACCTGCTGCAAGTAAGAATGCACCCATAGATGCAGCCATACCAATACAGATTGTTGATACTTGTGGTTTAATAAATTGCATTGTATCGTAAATTGCCATACCTGCTGTGATAGAACCACCAGGGCTGTTGATGTAGATGTGAATATCTTTTTCTGGATCTTGAGATTCCAAGAATAAAAGCTGGGAAACGATTGAGTTAGCTACGTTGTCATCAATTGCACTACCAAGCATAATGATGCGGTCTTTTAATAGTCGAGAGTAAATATCGTAAGCGCGTTCTCCACGATTTGTTTGTTCAATTACTGTAGGAATTAAATTCATCTGTTATTTCCTCCTTCTAAAGCTTTCTTAGTCTTATAATACAATTATGGTCAATAAAGGTCAAACGAAACCACTTTAAATCAAAAAAATATGTAGTTGTACCATGAATTATTCGCTATGTTTTTGAAATTCCCTGCTTATGTATCTTCAACATCATAACCGAATTACATAAATTTAAACGTTATGAAACCTGTAGAAAAAAAGAAAAGAACGCCTTTTTACTGAAGCGTTCTTTCGAGAGTTATTCTTTTAAAAGATAGGTTACTTTATTTAAAATCTTATCGATTTGTTTCGCGTTTTTACTATACATTTCGCTTGCTGATTTTGACTTTGTTTCTAAGGAAAATAGTTCAAGATCAGCATGACATTTTTTTAAAGATGCTAATAATAAAGGTTTGTTTTGAGGAGAAGGCATTTG
>NZ_JBNTQO010000026.1:0-58403 GCF_050630465.1 Bacillus basilensis
TTCAAAGAACTACTTGGTCGCTCATTTGCGACTTCCTTATGTTAACATCTTCGTTTTTCGATGTCAACTAAGTTTTTTAATTTCTTTTTTTTCGTCTTCTGCGTTTCTGCATCAGCGACGGTTATTAATTTATCATATAATAACCATTAACGTCAATACTTTTTAATAAAAAGTTCTTTTTCTTACATAACGAATACATTCCTCTGCATTGGCGACTCTTCGAAACAAACAAAAAATGATTTTATATCTTTCTTCCATCGCTTTTTTTACAACCTCATGAATGCGTTCATCTTCAAAGTCAAATAAAAGTTCTTCTAACTCTCTCTTCAATATGTATTCCATTTCTTTTTTCTCTTCTTTCGTTAACATAAATCCAAGCAACTCATCACCTCAATCATTTCTTACAGAGCAATAAACATTCCGCTCATTTTCACTTATCAAAATCCTATCATTCATTATATCCACTACCTACGATATTAATCCCTTGTTCTCTTTTTTATATTTACAGCATATATGTAACTGAAAAGGATTGGACAAAGGGGCGTAATATTATGTTTTTCTTTTTTATTACGAGTAAAAGAAACTTTAAACACATTAGCTTAATAGTGATACTTTCCTTATTTACAGCATGGCTACTCTTTTTGAAAACATATTCACATGAGTCTGCTTTTTCAACTGCTACAGGACCTAAAGTTATTTACAAAGGCGACACCTCTAAAAAACAAGTTGCATTCACGTTTGATATTAGTTGGGGAGACAAAAAAGCAATTCCAATCCTTGATACACTTAAAGAAAAGGACATTAAGAATGCAACCTTCTTCCTTTCTGCAGCATGGGCAGAAAGACACCCTGATGTTGTTGAACGCATCATAAAAGATGGACATGAAATCGGTAGTATGGGTTATAATTACACATCCTACACTTCTCTAGAGACAAATGAAATACGAAGAGATCTTTTGCGAGCACAAGATGTTTTTACAAAACTCGGTGTGAAACAAGTCAAGCTATTACGTCCACCTAGTGGAGACTTTAACAAAGCAACACTTAAAATAGCAGAATCACTCGGATACACTATCGTTCATTGGAGTAATAACTCAAACGACTGGAAAAACCCTGGTGTAAACAATATCGTTTCCACTGTCTCTAACAATTTGAAAGGTGGAGATATCGTCTTATTACACGCATCCGATTCTGCTCTTCAAACAAATAAAGCTTTACCACTGCTCCTACAAAAATTAAAGAGTGATGGGTATGAACAAATATCAGTATCACAACTTATTTCCAACACAAGTACAAAAAGTGAAGATGTACAGTAATTCTTTTCCCTCGTGCCTTCACTCATAAAAAGCTCTACTACCTTTCATTAAGGTAGTAGAGCTTTTTTTATCCCGATATTTACATTCGGACAACTACTCTGCTAAAAAACTATCTTCGTTAGGCCGACTTACTCGTTTTCCCAATTAAACGATGTAATATAAGTAACTGATATGCATTACATAATAATAGCGGTATAACCATTAAATATAACCAATCGGTATCATTAATCCGAAGCGCTGGTACCCATTCGAGAATTGTTACAACAACCATAAAGAACAAAGCAGGCACAAATGCCTTTTTATTCGTTTCTTTACTCTTTACATAAGCAACAATTGCTCCGAACACAAATAATATTCCAGCAACAAGTATGTTATTCCCTAATGAAACTTCCCCATTTGCAATCAGTACGGATCTTAAATACACGAAATCAAATAAAACAAATGCAATAAAGAAAAGCTGTACTGCATTCCATAAAGAAGATGATCGAAACATACCTAGCCCAAAACGATGGATTGTTAAATAGGCAAAGAACCCCATTTGACTTATAACACTAAAAATAAATCCTACACCCATCAACCAAAAGGAAACTGCTAAAATCTCCTTTCCGTCGAAATTTTGAAAAAATTTAGCGTACTTGTCCCACTCCAAAACAAACCCAATAATGACCGTACTAATCCCACCAAGAAACAACGTCGTAAAAAATAGTCGTACCCACTTGCGGCTATTCACAACACATCCCCCATTATCCTTATATTTCTAATTAAATTGTATCAATGACAATTTCAAAAAGCTAGCCATGTTCATGTATAAATTCCTTAAAGATATTTATATTAAAAAGAGAGAACTGTGCTGAAAGGAGTTCCAACTTATGAAACGGATGCTGCTCGTTTTGACTTCTTCTTTTCTATTTCTTGTACTTGTAGCATGTGCACAAGAAAAAGAAGCAAAGTCCGAACTTGATTATGATCAAACAAAGAAAATGATTGTTGATATTTTAAAAACCGATCAAGGTAAGAAAGCCATTCAAGATGTGTTAACTGATGAAAAAATGAAACAAGCACTCATACTAGATGAAACAGTAGTAAAGAAAACGATTGAAGATGCAATGGTATCCGACAAAGGGCAACAATTCTGGGAAAAGCTCTTTAAAGACCCTGAGTTCTCATCAAAATTTGCTAAAAGTATGGGGAAAGAACAAACAACCTTAATGAAAACATTACTAAAAGACCCAGAATACCAAGCAGGCGTTATAGAAATTATGAAAAACCCTGAAGTAGAAAAAATGATGTTACAAACAATGAAGAGCAAAGAATACCGTCAATATTTACAACAAGTACTAACAGAAACTGCTGAAAGCCCACTCTTCCAAGCTAAGATGATTGATATTATTAGTAAAGGTGTACAAAAAGCCGAAAAAAGCGGATCTGATAAGAAAGAAGCAGGCGGCGAGGGGGGTTCCCAAGACGGTAAAAAGGAACAGCAGTAAAAATAATAACGATAATAATGAGTGGACAATATATGTATCGCCCACTCATTATCATTTTATTTTTGTGCAACAGCTGTTTTATCAATTACTGTCTCAGCTATCGTGCGATAAATAAGACCTGTCGTATGTGTATCTTCATATACTGACGGTGCAAAGTCTTCTTTATTCCAATCGGGTTGTTGAAGCGGGATTCTGCCAAGTACTTCTGTTTGAAGTTCTGTAGCTAATTTATCTCCTCCACCTCTTCCGAACACATATTCTTTTTCACCGGTTGTTTTACTTTCGAAATAAGCCATATTTTCAACAACACCAAGAATACTATGTTCTGTACGTAAAGCCATAGCTCCAGCACGCGCTGCTACAAATGCCGCTGTTGGATGCGGCGTTGTTACAATAATCTCTTTACAAGCCGGCAACATTGAATGTAAATCTAGCGCAACATCACCTGTACCCGGTGGTAAATCTAAAACTAAATAGTCTAAATCGCCCCACTCCACTTCTGTAAAGAAATGATTTAACATTTTCCCAAGCATAGGCCCTCTCCAAATAACCGGTGCATTATCTTCTACAAAGAATCCCATCGAGATTACCTTTACACCTAGACGCTCCACTGGAATTATTTTATCTCCTCTTACAACAGGACGTTTTTCTATCCCCATCATATCCGGTACGCTAAAACCATAAATATCGGCATCAATTATACCAACCTTTTTCCCTAGACGAGCTAAAGCAATGGCAAGGTTAACAGAAACTGTTGATTTTCCGACTCCACCTTTTCCACTCGCTACTGCTAAAAATGTCGTTTTTGAATTTGGCGACAATAAAGATTCATTTTGCTCTTCTTCCTGTTCCGGTGCAAACTGAGCTAATTCCTCTTCTGTAAATTCTGCAAAGCGAAGCCCTACTGTTGCTGCCCCTAGTTCTTTTACTAATTTTACAATTCCAGATTGCAACTGCATTTGTTCCGCAGTACCGGTTTTTACAATTGCAATTTTAACACTTACATGTTCCTTCTCAGGCTTGACTGTTACCTCTTTAATTGCACCTGTTTCTTTTAACGTTTTATGTAAAAACGGATCTACAATCCCTTCTAACGCTTCCACTACTTGCTCTTTCGTTACCATAATTAGCCCAGCCCCCTGTATGAAAAATAACGTAATGTTAAATTAAATGTCTCTCTCTTTATTTTTGAAATAAATGCGTTTACATTTCCAGTATAACATATTTTCGGAAAACTTCGTTAACGAGAGAAACTCAAAAAAATCCTCCTTATTCTGGAGGATTTCCTTTTTCCGTGAAATAACGTAATATACCACGATATACTGCAGCCGCTACCTTTTGCTGATATTTCTCCGAATTTAACATATACCTTTCATTTACATTCGATAAAAATCCAGCTTCAATTAAAGCGCCTGGTGTTTTCGCATGCTTTAATAAATACACATGAGAAATTGTTTTAGCAGAACGATTCGTATTCTCTAAACTCGTTCTCAATTCAGCTTGTATAAATTTCGCAGCACGTTCATTTTCAATCGAAGAACGGTAATAGAACGTTTGTGCGCCTTTCGATCCACTACTAGTTAAAGCGTTTAAATGAATACTCGCAAAAAAGTCTACATCAGGTTTATTAATAATCTCTACACGCTTTTTTAAATCCTCTGCTTTACGTCTACTATATGATTTTGTATCTTTCTGAGCTAAATCATAATCTCCATCACGCGTTAAAATGACTAGTGCACCTTGCTCTTGTAAATAATCTTGTACCTTCTTTGTAATCTCAAGCGTAATATCCTTTTCTACAATATCCTTTCCACCAACAGCCCCTCCGTCTGGCCCACCATGCCCAGCATCTAATACAATTACTTTCCCTGATAAGGGTAAATTCCAAGCTCGCCACGATTTTGTAATTTGAAACTCTTGTTTGACTAAAAAAAACAAAACAACCGCAGCGAGTGCAAAAGAGATAATTCGAATTCTCTTCATACCTTTCCTCCTCCAGCTAGTCCCTCTAATTACTTATATGGGACAAGAGGAAAGTTTATGCTTGTCTTAATGAAGCTTTAAACGATATCTTCTTTCACCTTTTTCATACCCCTCCTGCCACCATAAGCCGATAAACTGTTGGCAAGATTCAAAAAGCAATTCCTCATCTTGTAACTTAATTTCCCTCATAGTCATGCTAGTTAAAAATTGAAATAGTGTTTCTGTTAATTGTTGCTCTTCTTCTAAGGCTCTATATTTCACATCAAAGAATGATTCACCATAATAACCAAACTTACTGTATCTCGCTCCTAATAAATACGACTCTATCCCTAATTCAATACAATAATCTTCATACTGACGATGAAGTTCCTGCATCTGAAAGGCATCCCTAATATTTGAACGTAATGTTTTTAATGATAATTCTCGCAGCATCTTCCGTTCATATTTCAACTGCTTTTCTTTTTGTTTTTCTTGTAAGCTGACAATGACATTCATAGTACTTATAAACCTCCCTAATACGTATTAGTCTAAACTTCTAAAGAAGAAGCATACGCGAGAGGATAGCACTAAAATATTCCAAACTACAAAAATCAAAAAAGAGGAATGAAACATAAAAAAACCCCAACCAAAATGGTTGGGGTTTGTAGTTCGCAAAAATTAACGTTTTGAGAACTGAGGTGCACGACGTGCGCCTTTAAGACCGTATTTTTTACGCTCTTTCATACGTGCGTCACGAGTTAATAGACCTGCACGTTTTAGTGTTAGACGGTATTCTGGATCAGCTTTTAATAAAGCGCGAGAAATACCGTGACGAATAGCACCAGCTTGACCAGTGTATCCACCACCATTTACGTTTACAAGTACATCGTAGTTACCTAAAGTTTCTGTTGCAACTAGAGGTTGTTTCACTACTTCACGTAATGCAGCAAATGGGATATAGTTTTCAAAATCACGACCGTTAATGATAACGCGTCCTTCGCCTGGAACTAGGCGTACGCGCGCTACTGAACTCTTACGACGTCCAGTGCCATAGTATTGAACCTGTGCCAAAGTAAGCCCTCCTTTAATTGATTATCCGCGAAGTTCGTAAACTTCTGGTTTTTGTGCTTGGTGTGGATGCTCTGCTCCAGCATACACGTTTAGTTTCTTAGAAACTTGACGGCCTAAGCGTCCTTTTGGAAGCATGCCTTTAATTGCAAGCTCTAACATTTGTACAGGGTAGTTTGTACGCATTTCTAGAGCTGTTCTTTGTTTAAGTCCACCTGGGTGGTTAGTGTGACGGTAGTAAATTTTATCGTTTAATTTATTACCTGTTAAATGAATTTTCTCAGCGTTAATAATAATTACATGATCACCCGTGTCAACGTGTGGTGTAAATGTAGGTTTGTTTTTACCACGTAAAATGGATGCTACTTCACTAGCAAGGCGACCTAAAGTTTGACCTTCAGCATCAACCACATACCATTTACGCTCAACTTCGTTAGCTTTTGCCATAAAAGTCGTACGCATGTGTTTCCCTCCTCGTTATCTTTTCCATAGAAAAAATCTATTGTTTATCTTAAACACGATTTCCTTCCGGGGCTAATCGTGGTTTTAGAAACAATACCATATGTTATGATATACTTTTGAGTTTCTAATGTCAAGCAAATGTTACACCAGGATTAGTTGTTATAGTTTACCTGCCATAAGTAAAGCCCATGACCTGGAGCCATCTTTCCAGCAAACTGACGATTTTGTTTCGCCAAAATCTCTGGAATGCTATCAGGATCAAGCTTTCCCTGCCCTACGCTAAGCAACGTACCAACAATAATTCTGACCATATTATATAAAAATCCATTCCCTACAAAACGAAAAATTAATTCATCGTCTTGCTCAATTAACTCAATTTCATAAATTGTTCGCACTTTATCTTTTTTGTCAGTTTTTGCCGAACAAAAAGAAGTGAAATCATGCGTTCCGATAAAATAAGGAATCGCTTTTCTTATAGAATTGATTTCGAGCGGATATGGATATTGATATACGTAATTTCTACGGAATACATCCGCAGTCTTTGATAATAATACACGGTAACGATATTCTTTTCTCTCGACACCGTAACGCGCATGAAATTCTTCTGTTTTTTTCTCTACCTGTCTGATAACAATATCATCTGGCAGCATTGTGTTTAATGCATTACTCCATTGCCACTCTTCAAGAGACAACGGTGTATCAAAATGTATGACTTGTCCTTTAGCATGAACGGTAGAATCCGTCCTGCCCGATGCCTGAACACGAACAAGTTCTCCTTTATGCAATTTCTGCAAAGCTTTCTCTATCTCTTGTTGAACAGTACGATGCTGCGGCTGAATTTGATAACCACAAAAATGCAGGCCATCATATGCAACCGTACATTTTATTCTATCCATTTCTCTATTCTCCATTACGATCGCACCCATGCCAAAATACAAGCTAAACAAAGTAAGCTTATAATCGTTACTGTATCGCTTATTTTCCAGCGTAGTTGCCTAAATTTAGTACGTCCTTCGCCACTTTGATATCCACGAGCTTCCATAGCAATTGCTAAGTCCTCTGCACGCTTAAAAGCACTAATAAATAGAGGGACAAGTAGTGAAATAATAGCTTTCATCCTATCTTTTATCGGTCCCCCTGCGAAATCAATACCACGTGACGCTTGTGCCTTCATTATTTTACTCGTTTCATCCATTAATGTCGGGATAAAACGAAGAGAAATTGACATCATTAATGCGATTTCATGAACAGGAACTTTTATACGCTTCAACGGCTTTAATAACGTCTCCAGACCATCTGTAATCTCAATAGGTGTCGTCGTTAGCGTTAATAATGTTGTTATTAAAATAATAACGAAGAATCGTATAGAAATGTATATCCCTTGCTCTAATCCTTTTTCATGTATCGAAAACCAACCAAGCTGGAATAGTACTTCCCCTTCTTTATTTGTAAAAATATGCAGGAAAAATGTAAAAAGAAAAATCCATAGAATTGGTTTTAAGCCCGAAAGTACATAACGAATCGGCACTTTTGCAAAAAATAAAGCAATGAGTGCATATAAAAATAAAAATCCATATGAAATCGCATTATTTGCTAAGAAAACAACAAATACATATAAAAAGACAATCAGCAGCTTCGTACGTGGATCAAGTTGATGAATAAGCGAATTCCCTGGAATATACCTTCCAATAATCAACTGCTGCATGATTCATGACCACCTTTTCGTAATACCTGCACAACTTCATGAGTAAGATCCTCTAAAGATAAGGTAGCCTTTGGAATTGAAATACCAAACTTCTCTTCAATCGCACGTTTATACTTTAAAGACATAGGAAGATCCACGCCAATTTTCTCTAATTCATCAGCATGTGAAAATACTTCCTCTGCACTTCCTTGCAAAAAGACCGTTCCTTTATGCATAACTACAATCTGCTGCGCATATTGAGCAGCATCCTCCATATTATGCGTTACAAGGATAACTGTAAGACCTTTCTCCTTATGAAGCTTATAAAACATCTCCATAAGTTCATTCTGCCCTTTAGGATCTAGTCCAGCTGTAGGTTCATCTAAGACAAGCACTTCAGGTTCCATCGCCAGTACGCCTGCTATCGCAACACGCCTCATTTGCCCACCGCTTAACTCAAATGGCGAACGTGTTAACAGTGCTGGTTCTAATCCTACAAGTTCAATTGCCTCTCTTGCCTTTTGCTTCGCTTCTTCTACAGATACTCCAAAATTAGTAGGGCCGAAACAAACGTCTTTCTCCACAGTCTCTTCAAATAACTGATGTTCTGGGAATTGAAAGACAACCCCTACTTTTTTACGTAGTGGCTTTAGCTTTTTCTCTTTCTTTCCTGCCGAAATAAAATGTTCCCCAATTTGAACGGTACCACTTGTCGGCTGCAATAAACCATTTAAATGTTGAATCATCGTCGACTTACCTGAACCAGTATGACCGATAATGGCATAATAGCCCCCACTTGGAAACGACACGTCCACATCATAAAGTGCGCGTCTTTCAAACGGAGTTTTATATTGATAACGATGTTCTACTTTTTGGAATGTAATCTCCAAAGTTCGTTCACCAAGCTTTCCATTGTAAGATGCGTATTTTGCAAGAGAATTTCATTTCTTTTTAATAATTCTGCTATTTTCACTGAAAATGGTACATCTAATCCAATTTCTTGGAGCATATGAGAGGACTTGAAAATTTGTTCTGGAGTCCCTTCCTCTAATATCTCTCCCTTATTTAAAATAATGACACGGTCTGACTGTGCCGCTTCTTCTAAATCGTGCGTAATTGATAACACGGTAATACCTTTTTCATTAACAAGTTGTCTAACCGTTTCTACTACTTCACGTCTCCCTTGGGGATCTAACATTGAAGTTGCTTCATCTAGTATTAAAATAGATGGCTGAAGTGCTAAAATACCTGCTATTGCCACTCGCTGCTTTTGTCCACCAGATAACGAATGAGGCTCATCATTAAGAAAATCTTCCATACGGACAAGTCGCAAGGCCTGTTCTAATCTTTCTATCATCTGCTCTCTTGGCATTCCGATATTCTCTAAACCAAATACAACATCATCTTGCACTGTTGTTCCAACAAATTGATTATCTGGATTTTGAAATACCATTCCAATTTGTTTTCGAACATCCCATACCGTTTCCTCTGATAAAACCATTGTATCGTTTACTGTAATTGTCCCTGCTTCCGGCAAAAACAAACCATTCAATAATTTTGCAAGTGTAGACTTCCCTGAACCGTTTTGTCCAATAACAGATACCCATTCTCCCTCATATAAGGAAAATGAAACATCTTTTAATGCATAAGTGGCTGCCCCAGGATATTGAAATGATATATTTTCTGTCCGAAGTTTCTCTTTTTTCAATACAAGGCACCCTTTCCTTCGCCAAGTTAACCTATTTTTATATTTAAAAAAAAGGGCCATGACCAGTTTCTTGAAAAGAACTGTCCTGCCCTTTTAATTATCATTATACTAACTCGATAATTACCATTGGTGCTGCGTCTCCGCGACGTGGACCAATTTTTGCAATACGAGTGTATCCGCCTTGGCGCTCAGCATAGCGTGGAGCTACATCAGCGAATAATTTTTGAAGTGCATCTTGACCAGTCTCAGCGTTAGCTACTTCATTGCGAATGAAAGCTGCTGCTTGACGACGAGCATGAAGATCTCCGCGTTTACCTAAAGTGATCATTTTTTCCACTACAGAACGAAGTTCTTTTGCACGAGTTTCTGTCGTTTGGATGCGCTCGTTGATAATTAAATCAGTAGCTAAGTCACGTAACATAGCTTTACGTTGCGCACTTGTACGGCCTAATTTTCTGTATGCCATTCGTAGTTCCCTCCTTTGTTGATGGGTTTAAATCCTCAGTCGTCTTTACGTAAACCTAAACCTAATTCCTCAAGTTTATGTTTAACTTCTTCTAAGGATTTACGTCCTAAGTTACGAACTTTCATCATATCTTCTTCTGTTTTGTTCGCAAGCTCTTGTACAGTATTAATTCCTGCACGTTTTAGGCAATTATAAGAACGAACAGAAAGATCTAGTTCTTCGATAGTCATCTCAAGAACTTTCTCTTTTTGATCTTCTTCCTTCTCGACCATAATCTCAGCATTTTGTGCTTCGTCAGTTAAACCAACAAAGATATTTAAATGCTCAGTTAAGATTTTGGCACCTAAAGAGATAGCTTCTTTTGGCCCGATGCTTCCATCCGTCCATACATCAAGCGTAAGCTTATCATAATTAGCCACTTGTCCGACACGTGTCTTTTCCACTTGATAAGTCACACGTGATACCGGCGTATAAATAGAATCAATAGGAATTACTCCTATTGGTTGATCTTCGCTTTTATTTGCATCAGCTGGCGTATACCCACGGCCACGCTTTGCAGTTAAACGCACGCGGAAATGCGCATCTTTTGCTAACGTTGCAATGTGTAAATCTGGATTTAAGATTTCTACATCACTATCGTGAGTAATATCAGCAGCTGTGACAATACCTTCGCCCTGCACATCAATTTCCAACGTCTTCTCTTCTTCAGAGTAGATTTTAAGAGCTAACTTTTTCAAGTTTAAGATGATCGTCGTAACGTCTTCTACTACGCCCTCAACTGTTGAAAATTCATGTAATACGCCATCGATTTGGATAGCAGTAACAGCGGCACCAGGGAGTGAGGATAAAAGAATACGACGTAAGGAGTTACCCAAAGTAGTACCATATCCACGCTCAAGCGGTTCAATTACGAATTTACCATATTTAGCATCTTCGTTAAGTTCAACCGTTTCGATTTTCGGCTTTTCGATTTCAATCATTAACTAAACCCTCCTTCAAAACGTCGAAACCCCGGTTAAACAAAGGTATAACCTCTGTTTAACCGAAAGTCCCCCTTAGGCAGTTCCCGATTGTGCACAACAAGCGATGTTTCTGTACGAAATTTCTCGATAATGCATCATATCCATTATAGACAAAAGGGAAAATTCTATACAGAAAAATTACACACGACGACGTTTTGGCGGACGACATCCATTATGAGGAACTGGAGTAACATCTCTAATTGCTGTTACTTCTAGACCTGCAGCTTGAAGAGCACGAATTGCAGCTTCACGACCAGCACCAGGACCTTTAACAGTAACCTCTAAAGTTTTTAAACCGTGCTCCATTGCAACTTTAGCAGCAGCTTCAGCAGCCATTTGCGCAGCGAATGGAGTAGATTTACGAGATCCACGGAAACCAAGTGCACCAGCACTAGACCAAGAAAGTGCGTTACCGTGAGTATCTGTAAGTGTTACGATTGTGTTGTTGAAAGTAGAACGAATATGAGCTATACCAGCTTCGATATTCTTTTTCACACGTTTTTTACGAGTGTTTGTTTTACGTGCCATTGTTAGTTCAACCTCCTTTACTTATTATTTCTTTTTATTTGCTACTGTACGACGTGGACCTTTACGTGTACGAGCATTGTTTTTAGAGTTTTGACCACGAACTGGTAAGCCACGACGGTGACGAAGACCACGGTAAGAACCGATCTCCATTAGACGTTTAATGTTAAGAGATACTTCACGACGAAGGTCTCCCTCAACTTTAATACGATCGATGATATCACGGATACGTCCTAATTCGTCTTCCGTTAAATCACGAACTCGTGTTTCTGAAGAAATACCAGCTTCAGTAAGAATTTTTTCAGCAGTTGTGCGACCAATGCCGAATACGTAAGTTAAAGAAATAACAACGCGTTTGTCTCGAGGAATATCTACACCTGCGATACGTGCCATTCTGAATGCACCTCCTTCTGATTAACCTTGTTTTTGTTTATGTTTAGGGTTTTCACAAATAACCATTACTTTTCCACGTCTACGAATAACTTTACATTTTTCGCAGATTGGTTTAACTGACGGTCTTACTTTCATGTCTCGAACCTCCTTAAAGATTACGGAGTGCTATATTATTTAAAACGGTACGTAATACGACCACGATTTAAATCGTACGGAGATAATTCTACCGTAACTTTGTCTCCTGGTAAAATACGAATGAAGTTCATACGGATTTTACCAGAAACGTGAGCCAATACGACATGCCCATTCTCTAATTCTACTTTGAACATAGCATTTGGCAACGTTTCAAGAACGGTACCTTCGACTTCAATTACATCATCTTTAGCCATTCAATAGTTCTCCCTTCTTCAAATCAGTAACATTTTACACTGCTCTGAAATCCCGGAGAGCCAGCTACTTATAAAGTGGTAAGGATTTCGTATCCTGCTTCTGTAAGAGCAATCGTGTGCTCAAAATGGGCACACCATTTACCATCTACCGTTACCACTGTCCAGTCATCAGATAGTGTTTTTACATATCGTCTTCCTTGATTCACCATCGGCTCAACACAGATGACCATTCCCGGCTTTAATCTAGGGCCTCTATTTGGTGGACCATAGTGCGGGATTTGAGGGTCCTCATGTAAGTCTTGCCCGATTCCGTGACCAACATACTCCCTAACGATCGAGAATCCATTCTCTTCAGCATGGGTTTGAACCGCATGTGAGATATTTGATAATCTTTCGCCTGGTTTTACTTGTTCTAGACCAAGATACAACGATTTTTCTGTGACATCAAGTAGCTTTTGAACAGATTCAGAAATGTTTCCAACTGGATACGTCCATGCAGAATCTCCATGGTACCCATTGTATTTCGCACCAATATCGATACTGATGATATCGCCCTCTTTGAGCTTGCGCTTCCCTGGAATTCCGTGTACAAGCTCTTCATTTACAGAAGCACATATGCTCCCCGGAAATCCGTTGTATCCTTTAAAAGATGGCGTAGCACCATATTTTTGAATCGTCTTTTCCGCTATTTGATCGAGCTCTTTCGTTGTAATTCCTGGAGTAATGTGCTGTTTTAACTCTTGATGAGTTAAAGCAACGATCCTGCCAGCTTCTCGCATGATTTCTATCTCGCGAGGAGTTTTGCAGATTATCATTACGCTAAGCCTCCGATGAGAACATCGATATCAGCAAATACTTTATTGATATCTTGCTCACCATTAATGCTTTCTAAGTAACCAAGCTCCTCGTAGAAATCAAGCAAAGGTTTTGTTTGCTTAATATTTACATCTAAACGATTTGCTACAGTTTCTTCATTGTCATCAGAGCGTTGGTATAATTCGCCACCACATTTATCGCACACATCAGCTTTCGCTGGTGGATTGAATTCTAAGTGGTAAGTCGCACCGCACTCTTTACAAATGCGACGGCCTGTAAGGCGTTTTAATAACAACCCTGAATCCACATTAATGTTTAAAACATAGTCGATTTTTTTGCCAAGATCTTTCATAATTTCTTCAAGAGCTGATGCTTGTGCAACAGTTCGTGGGAAACCGTCTAGTAAGAATCCTCTTACGCAGTCTTCTTGGCTTAAACGATCACGAACGATTCCGATTGTAACTTCATCTGGGACAAGAGCACCTTTATCAATAAAAGATTTAGCTTGTAAACCCATTTCAGTTTCAGCCTTCATAGCTGCACGGAACATATCTCCTGTTGAAATGTGAGGGATGTTATACTTGGCAACAATCTGTTCGGCTTGTGTACCTTTACCAGCACCAGGAAGCCCCATTAAAATTAAGTTCATCCTTGTTCCCCCTCAGAGTACATGAGCATGTAGGGAAGACGCTTCTTCCCACTTACTCACTGCTTGATAAACCCTTTGTAATGGCGTTTTACCAGTTGGCTTTCTAGCTGCTTCATTGTTTCTAAAGCAACGCCGACAACGATTAACATACTCGTTCCACCAATCTGTGCAGATGGAGGAAGATTTCCCAGTTTCGTAAAGATAACTGGTAAGATTGCAATCGCTGCTAGGAAAATTGATCCTACAAAGGTCAAACGATACAAGATTTTTGTTAGATATTGTTCCGTATTCTTACCCGGACGAATACCTGGAACATATCCACCTTGCTTGTTTAGATTCTCTGACATCTGCTCTGGATTAACCTGAACAAACGCATAGAAATATGTGAAGGCTACAATGAGCGCAACATATATGATCATTCCCACTGGGTGAGAATAGTTAAAGTTTGCAATAATCCACTGCGATACATCATGTTTCGGGAAGAACTGTGCAATAGTTGGTGGTGTAATTAAGAATGAAACAGCAAAAATGACTGGAATAACACCCGCACTATTTACCTTAAGTGGTAAATGAGTGTTTTGTGCTCCAGCATGATTCCCATTCGCTCCTGTTACACGCTTCGCATATTGAATTGGGATCTTTCTAACAGCCTGTTGAATGAAAATAACACCCACAATAACTGCTAGCACAGCTAGTAAGATCAATGCAACTTTAACGATACTCATGAACAATTGATCTCCGATATTTTGAAACTGTTGCTGATACACTTGAGATATAACACTTGGGATCGCTGCGGCAATACCACCAAAGATAAGGATGGAAATACCATTACCTACACCTTTAGCTGTAATCTGTTCACCTAACCACATTAAAAATGCAGTACCAGCAGTCAGTACCGTAGCAATGTATAAATAAGTGCTCCAACCAGGATTCAAAATTAATTGCCCACCTACCATACCGTTAAAACCGATTGACATACCAAACCCCTGAATAAACGCAAGAACAATTGTAAAGTAACGCGTGAATTGCGTTAGTTTACGACGGCCCATTTCACCTTGCTTTGACCATTCCGAAAATTTAGGAACAACATCCATCTGCAATAATTGCACGATGATGGATGCTGTAATATACGGCATGATTCCCATCGCGAAGATGGAAAAGTTTTTCAAGGCGCCACCGCCAAATGTATTTAGGATACCTAAGGCATTTAATTGATCTTGTGCTTTCAGTACGTCTCCATTTGTAAATGGCACGGGGATAAACGTGCCAATCCTGAATACGATTAACATCGCTAAAGTGAATAATATTTTACGTCTTATCTCAGCAACGCGCATAAAGTTGGAGATTGTACGAAACATTAGATCACCTCAACTGATCCGCCAGCTGCTTCAATTGCTTCTTTAGCACTTGAAGAGAACTTGTGCGCTTTAACAGTTAATTTTTTCTCTACTGCTCCGCTTGCAAGAATTTTAACACCGTCGTTTAACTTGCTGATAACGCCAGTTTCCAGCAATAATTCAGGTGTTACTTCTGTACCATCTTCAAAACGATTTAACGTTGATAAGTTTACAATAGTAAACTCTTTACGGTTAATGTTTGTGAAGCCGCGTTTTGGTAAACGACGGAATAATGGAGTTTGACCACCTTCGAAGCCAAGACGAACACCGCCACCAGAACGTGCGTTTTGTCCTTTATGACCTTTACCAGCAGTTTTACCGTTACCAGAACCGATACCACGACCGACACGGTTACGTACTTTACGAGAACCTTCTGCAGGTTTTAATTCATGAAGTTTCATTCCCAGGCACCTCCTTATATTAATGAGTTATCCTTAAGCTTCTTTTACAGTTATAAGGTGAGAAACTTTGTTGATCATACCAAGAATAGCAGGAGTTTCTTCCTTAACTACAGTTGAATTCAACTTTTTAAGACCTAAAGCTTCTACCGTCGCACGTTGATCTTGTGGACGACCAATTACACTACGAGTGAGGGTAATTTCTAACTTTTTCGCCATTTGTTTTCCCTCCTTAACCTAGTAGCTCTTCTACAGATTTACCGCGTAATTTTGCAACATCTTCAGCGCGCTTAAGTTCGCTTAATCCGTTCACAGTAGCGCGAATCATGTTGATTGGTGTGTTAGAACCAAGAGATTTCGAAAGAATATCTTGTACACCAGCTAATTCAAGTACCGCACGAACAGGTCCACCTGCAATAACACCAGTACCTTCAGCAGCAGGTTTTAAGAATACTTCACCAGCTCCAAAATGACCGTTGATTGTGTGTGGAATTGTTGTACCAACTAATGGTACAGCGATTAAGTTTTTCTTAGCGTCTTCGATAGCTTTGCGAATTGCGTCTGGTACCTCTTGTGCTTTACCAGTACCGAATCCAACATGACCGTTTTTATCGCCAACTACAACTAGTGCAGCAAAGCGGAAACGACGACCACCCTTAACAACTTTCGCGACACGATTTATCGTAACTACACGTTCTTCAAGTTCTAATTTACTTGGGTCAATGCGATGCATCAATTTTCCCTCCTTTGACCATTAAAATTGTAATCCAGCCTCACGAGCAGCTTCAGCTAGAGCTTTAACACGGCCATGGTATAAGTAACCACCGCGATCAAATACTACTTCTTTAACGCCTTTCTCTACAGCACGCTTAGCAACTGATTCTCCTACTTTCGTAGCAGCTTCAGTATTGCTAGTACCGTTAAGAGCAAGGTCTTTATCAAGAGTAGATGCACTTACTAACGTTACACCATTCACATCATCAATAACTTGAGCGTAAATATGTTGATTAGAACGGAACACGTTTAAACGTGGACGTTCTGCAGTACCAGTAAGTTTAGCACGTACACGTGCATGTCTTTTCTTACGAGTCGCATTTTTATCAGCTTTAGTGATCATTCTTGTCACTCCTTTCTCTCACCTAACGGGTTTACTTAGCAGTTTTACCTTCTTTACGACGAACAACTTCGCCTTCGTAACGAATACCTTTACCTTTATATGGCTCAGGAGCACGTACAGCACGGATGTTAGCAGCAAATTCGCCAACACGTTGCTTGTCGATACCTTTGATTACGATTTTAGTTGGTGCAGGTACTTCAACTTCAAGACCTGCTTCCGGAGTCATTTCTACTGGATGAGAATAACCTACGCTTAATACAAGTTTATCTCCTTGTTTTTGAGCACGGTAACCAACACCGACTAATTCAAGTCCGCGTGCGAAACCTGTAGTTACACCTTCAACCATGTTTCCGATTAAAGCACGAGTTGTACCGTGTAATGCACGGTGTTCCTTCTGTTCAGATGGACGCTCAACTGTTAGTGTATTTTCTTCAATTTTGATAGACATATCAGCATTGAATTTACGAGTTAATTCACCTTTAGGGCCTTTTACTGTTACAGTATTGTCTTCTGCAATTGTAATAGTAACACCTGCAGGGATTTCAAGAATCTTTTTACCAATACGAGACATGTGGTCACACCTCCGTTCGTTTTAAATATATATTACCAAACGTATGCTACTACTTCTCCACCAGTTTGTAATTGACGAGCGTCTTTATCTGTCATTACTCCCTTAGATGTAGAAACAAGAGCGATACCTAATCCGTTAAGTACACGTGGTACTTCATCAGCTTTAGCGTAAACGCGTAAGCCAGGTTTACTGATACGTTTTAATCCAGTGATTACACGTTCATTGTTTGCACCATATTTCAGGAAAATACGAAGGATACCTTGTTTGTTATCCTCGATGTATTCTACATCACGAATGAAACCTTCACGTTTTAAAAGTTCAGCGATCTCTTTTTTGATTTTAGAAGCAGGAACCTCTAATTTCTCATGACGTACCATGTTCGCATTACGGATGCGAGTAAGCATGTCTGCAATTGGATCTGTCATCACCATGTGTTTTACCTCCTTCCCATTTGTGGGTTTTACCAACTAGCTTTTTTAACACCAGGAATTTGACCTTTATATGCAAGTTCACGGAAACAAATACGGCAAAGCTTAAATTTGCGGTATACAGAATGCGGACGACCGCAGCGTTCGCAACGTGTATACTCTTGTACTTTAAACTTAGGAGTACGCTTTTGTTTCGCTATCATAGATTTTTTAGCCACGTTTTCGCCTCCTCTACTTAGCGTTGGCTTCCATTATTTTTGGAATGGCATACCGAATTGTGTTAAAAGTTCACGAGCTTCTTCATCAGTTTTCGCTGTAGTAACGATTACGATGTCCATACCGCGGACTTTGCTTACTTTATCATAATCAATCTCAGGGAAGATAAGTTGCTCTTTAACACCTAATGTGTAGTTCCCACGACCATCAAATGATTTCTTAGAAACACCACGGAAATCACGTACACGTGGTAAAGAAACTGATACTAATTTGTCGAAGAACTCATACATTTGCTGTCCGCGTAAAGTTACTTTTGCACCGATTGGCATACCTTCACGAAGACGGAAACCAGCGATTGATTTTTTAGCACGAGTTACAACAGGCTTTTGACCTGCGATTTGTGTTAATTCTTCTACTGCATTGTCTAAAGCTTTTGAGTTAGATACCGCGTCACCAACACCAGTGTTGATTACGATCTTTTCGATTTTCGGTACTTCCATCACAGATTTATAGTTAAACTTGCTCACTAGAGCAGGAGTAATTTCCTTTTGGAACTTCTCTTTAAGGCGATTCAATGAAGTGACCTCCTTTCTTAAGAAAATTATTTATCTAATAATTCACCAGATTTTTTTGCAATACGAACTTTTTTACCATCTTCTACTTTGAAGCCTACGCGAGTAGGTTCACCTGTTTTCGGATCTAAAATCATAACGTTAGAAACGTGAATAGGTGCTTCTTTAGTAATAATTCCACCTTGTGGATTTAATTGAGATGGCTTAGAGTGTTTTTTAACGATGTTAACACCCTCAACGATAACACGGTTTTGCTTTGGGAAAGCCACAAGGATAACGCCTTGTTTTCCTTTGTCTTTTCCAGTGATTACCTGTACTTTATCACCTTTTTTTACATGCATCTTAATTCTGCACCTCCTTAGCAAGGCAATACCTTAAATTATAGAACTTCTGGAGCTAAAGAAACGATCTTCATGAAGTTGCTATCACGTAATTCACGAGCTACTGGTCCGAAGATACGAGTACCACGTGGGCTCTTATCGTCTTTGATGATAACCGCTGCGTTTTCATCAAATTTGATATAAGAACCGTCCGGACGACGAGCTCCGCTCTTCGTACGTACTACTACTGCTTTAACAACGTCACCTTTTTTAACAACGCCACCTGGTGTTGCTTGTTTTACCGTAGCAACGATAATGTCACCAATGTTAGCATATTTACGACCAGAGCCGCCTAATACTTTAATTGTTAAAAGTTCACGTGCACCAGAGTTGTCAGCAACTTTCAAACGAGATTCTTGTTGGATCATGTTATGAAACCTCCCTTCGGACTAAAAATTCCGATTCGTCTATTTAGATAATAACCGCTTCTTCAACGATTTCAACTAAACGGAAACGCTTAGTAGCAGAAAGCGGGCGAGTTTCCATGATTTTAACGATATCGCCAAGTTTCGCTTGGTTTTGCTCATCATGGGCTTTGTACTTTTTAGAATACTTAACACGTTTTCCGTACAAGGAATGAGTTTTGTAAGTTTCAACTAAAACTGTAATCGTTTTGTCCATTTTATCAGACACAACACGACCAGTATAAACTTTGCGTTGGTTACGTTCGCTCACTATGCAAACCTCCCCTCAATTTATCGATTAATTCCGATCTCTCTTTCACGAACTACAGTTTTCATACGAGCAATCGCTTTACGCACTTCACGGATGCGAGTTGGATTCTCTAATTGTCCTGTAGCAAGTTGGAAGCGAAGATTGAACAATTCTTCCTTTAAAGCTTTAACTTTTGTTTCGATTTCGGCAGTGGTTAATTCACGAATATCATTAGTTTTCATTAGATTCACCACCATTTTCTTCACGTTTTACGAATTTACATTTCACAGGTAACTTGTGAGCTGCAAGACGTAATGCTTCGCGTGCTACCTCTTCAGATACACCCGCGATTTCAAACATAATTTTCCCAGGTTTTACTACTGCTACCCAGCCTTCTGGTGCCCCTTTACCGGAACCCATACGTACTTCTAGAGGTTTTGCAGTGTAAGGTTTAGAAGGGAAAATTTTAATCCATACTTTACCGCCACGTTTCATGTAACGAGTCATTGCACGACGAGCAGCTTCGATTTGACGGTTTGTAATCCATGAAGCAGCTTGTGCTTGTAAACCGAATTCACCGAAAGCAATTTCAGTTCCACCTTTTGCACGACCACGCATTTTACCACGATGCTCTCTACGATATTTTACGCGTTTTGGCATTAACATATTATTTTCCTCCTTCCTCAGAAGCTTTCTTTTTTGTAGGAAGGACTTCTCCACGGTAGATCCATACTTTTACGCCTAATTTACCGTATGTTGTATCAGCTTCAACTGCTGCATAGTCAATATCAGCGCGAAGTGTATGAAGTGGAACAGTTCCTTCACTGTAAGATTCTGCACGAGCGATATCAGCTCCGCCAAGACGACCAGAAACCTGTGTTTTAATACCTTTAGCACCTGCACGCATAGCACGTTGAATAACTTGCTTTTGTGCACGACGGAATGATACACGGTTTTCTAATTGACGAGCGATGTTTTCGCCTACTAATTTAGCGTTAAGATCAGCTCTCTTAACTTCTAAAATATTGATGTGTACACGCTTGCCTGTTAATTGGTTAAGAGCTTTACGAAGTGCTTCAACTTCAGTACCACCTTTACCAATTACCATACCAGGTTTTGCAGTGTGAATTGTAACATTTACACGATTTGCTGCACGTTCGATTTCTACTTTAGCAACAGCAGAATCTTTTAAGCGTACAGTAATGTACTCACGGATTTTGATGTCTTCATGTAATAATGTAGCGTAATCTTTCTCAGCGAACCAACGAGATTCCCAGTCACGGATAACACCGACACGAAGACCAATTGGATTAACCTTCTGACCCATCGATTATCCCTCCTTCTTTTCTGATACCACAACTGTGATGTGGCTTGTGCGTTTGTTAATTTGGCTTGCACGACCCATTGCACGTGGACGGAAACGTTTCAACGTTGGACCTTCGTCAACGAATACTTTTTCAACAACTAAGTTGTTAATATCCATCTCATAATTGTGCTCTGCATTTGCGATTGCAGATTTTAAAACTTTTTCTACAACTGGAGAAGCAGTTTTTGGTGTGTGGTTAAGGATAGCAATCGCTTCACCCACTTGCTTACCTCGGATTAAGTCTACTACTAAACGAACTTTACGAGGAGCAATACGAACTGTTCTCGCTACTGCTTTAGCTTGCATTGAAGTGCCTCCTCTCATTATCTTCTAGTTTTCTTATCGTCAGCAAGGTGACCTTTATACGTACGAGTTGGTGCGAATTCACCTAACTTATGGCCAACCATATCCTCAGTGATGTACACAGGTACGTGTTTACGACCATCATATACAGCGATTGTGTGTCCGATGAACTGAGGGAAGATAGTTGAACGGCGAGACCAAGTTTTAACAACTTGTTTTTGCTCAGATGCAACTAATTTTTCCATTTTGCTCATTAAGTGATCATCGACAAATGGTCCTTTTTTTAAGCTACGAGCCATTTTGGTGCCTCCCTTCGTGATTGGCGTACGGTTCTTGAAACGAACCGTACTACAATCCCATTATTTTTTACGACGACGAACGATAAATTTATCAGACGCTTTGTTTTTCTTACGAGTCTTGAATCCAAGAGTTGGTTTACCCCATGGAGACATTGGAGACTTACGTCCGATTGGAGAGCGTCCTTCACCACCACCGTGTGGGTGATCAACCGGGTTCATTACAGAACCACGAACTGTTGGGCGCTTACCTAACCAGCGTGAGCGACCTGCTTTACCGATTTTGATAAGTTCGTGTTGTTCGTTACCAACTTGACCGATTGAAGCGCGACAAGCAGATAATACAAGACGTACTTCACCAGAAGTTAAACGTACAAGTACGTATTTTCCTTCTTTACCAAGTACTTGAGCAGATGTACCAGCAGAACGAACTAATTGTCCGCCACGACCAGGCTTAAGCTCGATGTTATGAACAACAGTACCTACTGGAATGTTGATTAATGGTAATGCGTTACCGATTTTAATGTCAGCTTCAGGGCCAGACATAACTTCCATACCTACTTCTAAAGTTTTAGGAGCAAGAATGTAACGTTTTTCACCGTCAACGTAGTTAATTAATGCGATATTCGCAGAGCGGTTTGGATCGTATTCGATCGTAGCAACGCGTCCTGGAATTCCATCTTTGTTACGCTTAAAGTCGATGATACGGTATTGACGCTTATGTCCGCCACCTTGATGACGTACAGTAATTTTACCTTGGTTATTACGACCCGCCTTCTTGCTTAAAGGAGCAAGTAATGACTTTTCGGGTCTGTCAGTCGTGATTTCAGCGAAATCATTCGTAGTCATATTACGACGACCGTTAGTAGTTGGATTATACTTTTTAATTCCCATCTCAATTTCCCTCCTTCTTTAGTAAGAATTAAACACCTTGGAAGATTTCGATTTCTTTGCTGTCAGCAGTTAGCTTAACGATTGCTTTACGACGACGGCTAGTAAAACCAGCGTGACGACCAACGCGTTTTGCTTTCGGCTTGTAGTTCATGATGTTCACTTTTTCTACTTTAACACCAAAGATCGCTTCAAGAGCATCTTTAACTTCTGTTTTATTAGATTTAACGTCCACATCGAACGTGTATTTTTTTTCAGCCATCATTTCCATAGAACGTTCAGTGATAACTGGGCGCTTAATGATATCACGAGGATCTCTCATTATGCAAGCACCTCCTCTACTTTTTCCACTGCCGCTTTTGTCATGATTAGCTTATCATGATGAAGCACGTCTAAAACGTTTACGCCATCAGCAGTGATTACTGTTACTCCAGGGATATTGCGAGCAGATAACTCTACAGATTCGTTTGCATCAGCAGTTACGATAAGAGCTTTCTTCTCAACAGTTAATCCTTTAAGTACTGCTAGCATATCTTTTGTTTTTGGTGCATTTAACACTAGGTCTTCAAGAACTACAATGTTGTTCTCAACTACTTTAGTAGCTAATGCAGATTTGATTGCTAAACGACGAACTTTCTTAGGAAGTTTGTACGCATAGCTTCTTGGTGTAGGTCCGAATACCGTACCACCACCACGCCATTGAGGAGAGCGGATAGACCCTTGACGAGCACGTCCAGTTCCTTTTTGACGCCATGGTTTACGACCACCACCGCGAACTTCAGAGCGAGTTTTTACTTTGTGTGTACCTTGACGTAAAGATGCACGTTGCATCATTACAGCTTCAAAAAGTACAGCTTCATTTGGTTCGATACCGAAAATAGCTTCAGCTAATTCGATTTCACCAACCTGTGAACCAGTTTGGTTATATACAGTAACTTTTGGCATTGGAATTCCTCCTTCCTATTGTGAATTATTTGCTAACCTTCACAGCGCCTTGAACAACTACAAGAGATTTCTTAGCACCTGGAACGTTACCTTTTACTAGTAATAAGTTGCGCTCAGTGTCAACTTGAACGATTTCTAAGTTTTGGATAGTAACTTGGTCTCCACCCATACGTCCAGCAAGTTTTTTGCCTTTGAATACACGGTTCGGAGCAACTGGGCCCATTGAACCTGGACGACGGTGATAGCGAGAACCATGAGACATAGGTCCGCGAGATTGTCCGTGGCGTTTGATAACACCTTGGAAACCTTTACCTTTAGAAATTCCTGTTACGTCAACGATTTCACCTGCAGCGAAAACTTCAACTTTTACCTCTTGACCAACCTCTAATCCGTCCACGTCTGCATCGCGGATTTCGCGAATGAAGCGCTTAGGAGTTGTAGATGCTTTAGCAGTGTGGCCTTGTTCAGGTTTGTTAGTTAACTTTTCACGTTTATCTTCAAATCCTAACTGGATTGCATTGTAGCCATCAGTTTCAGTTGTTTTCTTTTGAAGAACAACGTTTGGATTAGCAGCGATAACTGTTACTGGGATTAACTCACCGTTCTCAGCAAATACTTGAGTCATACCGATCTTTCTTCCTAAGATTCCTTTGGTCATGAGTTACACCTCCTACATTTTTAAGTTATATAATTTATAGTTTGATTTCGATATCTACACCAGACGGTAAGTCTAAACGCATTAATGAATCTACTGTTTGTGGAGTAGGACTCACGATATCGATTAAACGTTTGTGTGTGCGCATTTCGAATTGCTCACGAGAATCTTTGTACTTATGAACAGCACGAAGAATTGTGTAAATAGTCTTCTCAGTTGGTAATGGGATCGGACCAGAAACTGTTGCCCCAGAACGCTTAGCTGTTTCTACAATTTTCTCAGCTGATTGATCAAGAATACGGTGATCATAAGCTTTTAAACGGATACGAATTTTTTCTTTTGCCATTATTTTCCCTCCTTCGTTCGCCTATTTCTAAAATAGACCTTCTCCATGGAAATTTCCCCACACCATGCCATGGCAAAGCGGCCGGGTGTGTCAGCAACCTTCCACTTCATCGCAGTCAAAGACCAACATTGTCTATTATACAATGTTATTCGTCTAGATGCAAGCATCTTTTTGTTTGCACCTGCTTTTCTCTACTTTTGCTATTATACATGGCACTTTAAAGAATTTCAAGTTTTCATCTACCAGAATTCATTTTACAGTTTCTGGGTTTGTTTTATTACTTTTTTATATACAATAGAAGAAACTCGTCAAAACATAAAAATATAATTCATTCATTATATAAAGCGAAACTTTGATCATTGGGTTTTTGTTCATCCCCCAATGATTATTAATTGAACCATTCAGCGTGCTCGTTAATACTCGATAACGGCAAACAAAAACCCCAAGGGAAAATCCCTTGGGGTTTTTTATATCAGTTAAGATTACTCAACGATAGTAGCAACTACGCCGTAACCTACTGTACGTCCACCTTCACGAATAGAGAATTTAGTTCCCTCTTCGATAGCGATTGGAGCGATAAGTTCGATAGTCATTTCGATGTTGTCACCAGGCATTACCATTTCAGTACCTTCTGGTAATTGGATGATACCAGTTACGTCAGTTGTACGGAAGTAGAACTGAGGACGGTAGTTAGCGAAGAATGGAGTGTGACGTCCACCTTCTTCTTTAGATAATACGAAAACTTCAGCTTTGAATTTAGCGTGTGCTTTTACAGAGCCAGTTTTAGCAAGAACTTGTCCACGTTGGATGTCTTCACGAGCAACCCCACGAAGAAGAGCACCAATGTTGTCTCCAGCTTGAGCTTGGTCAAGAAGTTTACGGAACATTTCTACACCAGTTACAGTTGTAGAAGCATTTTCTTCAGCAAGACCGATGATTTCTACTACGTCACCAACTTTAACGATTCCGCGCTCTACACGACCAGTTGCAACTGTACCACGACCTGTGATAGAGAATACATCCTCGATAGGCATTAAGAATGGTTTGTCAGTTTCACGTTCTGGAGTTGGGATGTAAGCATCAACTTCAGTCATTAATTCAATGATTTTTGCTTCCCAATCAGCTTCTCCTTGAAGAGCTTTAAGAGCAGAACCTTTGATTACAGGAATGTCGTCGCCTGGGAATCCGTATTCAGATAATAGGTCACGAACTTCCATTTCAACTAATTCTAATAATTCTTCGTCGTCTACCATGTCGCATTTGTTTAAGAATACAACGATGTAAGGAACACCTACTTGACGAGAAAGAAGGATGTGCTCACGTGTTTGAGGCATTGGGCCATCAGCAGCAGATACTACTAAGATACCGCCGTCCATTTGAGCAGCACCAGTGATCATGTTTTTAACATAGTCAGCGTGACCTGGGCAGTCAACGTGTGCATAGTGACGAGTTTCAGTTTCGTACTCAACGTGTGCAGTTGAGATTGTGATTCCGCGCTCTCTTTCTTCTGGAGCAGCGTCGATTTGATCGTATCCGCGTGCTTCAGCACCACCAGCTTTTGCAAGAACTGTAGTGATCGCAGCAGTTAATGTAGTTTTACCATGGTCAACGTGGCCGATTGTACCGATGTTAACATGGGGTTTAGAACGTTCGAATTTAGCTTTAGCCATTCTAAATTCCTCCTTAGTTTATATAGGTTATTTTATATTTAGACTAGAAAGCGAAACTTGCGTCTCACTTTCTAAGCTTACATAAGTAGTTATACTTGAACAATCGATAAAAATCAATTATTCACCTTTATTTTTTTTAATAATTTCTTCAGAAACAGACTTCGGTACTTCTTCATAATGATCAAATGTCATTGAGAATGTTCCGCGTCCTTGAGTGTTAGAACGTAATGCCGTCGCATAACCGAACATTTCAGAAAGTGGAACCATAGCGCGAACAACTTGTGCGTTACCGCGAGCTTCCATACCTTCTACACGTCCACGACGAGATGTTACGTCACCCATGATGTCTCCCATGTACTCTTCAGGAATTACAACTTCAACTTTCATCATTGGCTCAAGAATTACTGGGTTACATTTAGAAACCGCAGCTTTAAGTGCCATAGATGCAGCGATTTTGAACGCCATCTCAGATGAATCGACATCATGGTAAGAACCGTCAACTAATGCTGCTTTAATGTCAACTAGTGGGTAACCAGCTAGTACACCATTTTTAAGTGAGTCTTCAAGACCCGCTCCAACAGCTGGGATGTATTCACGTGGAACTACACCGCCGACGATTTTGTTTTCGAATTCAAATCCTTTACCTTCTTCGTTAGGTGCAAACTCAATCCAAACGTGACCGAATTGTCCACGTCCACCAGATTGACGAGCAAACTTACCTTCAACTTTCGCAGCAGCGCGGAAAGTTTCACGGTATGCTACCTGAGGAGCACCAACGTTTGCTTCGACTTTGAATTCACGGCGCATACGATCAACGATGATATCAAGGTGAAGTTCACCCATACCAGCGATGATAGTTTGGCCAGTTTCTTGGTCAGTGTGAGCACGGAATGTTGGATCTTCTTCAGAAAGCTTAGATAATGCTGTACCCATTTTATCTTGGTCAGCTTTAGATTTTGGTTCGATAGCTACAGAGATAACTGGCTCTGGGAATTCCATAGACTCAAGGATAACAAGGCTCTTCTCGTCACAAAGAGTATCACCAGTAGTAGTATCTTTTAAACCTACAGCAGCAGCGATATCACCAGCGTAAACTGTTGAGATCTCTTCACGGCTGTTAGCGTGCATTTGTAGGATACGACCTACACGCTCACGCTTACCTTTAGTTGAGTTTTTCACGTATGATCCAGAGTTTAACACACCAGAGTACACACGGAAGAACGTTAACTTACCAACATAAGGGTCAGTCATGATTTTGAATGCTAGAGCTGCGAATGGTTCTTCATCGCTAGACTTACGTTCTACTTCTTCATCTGTATCCGGAAGAGTACCTTTAATAGCAGGTACGTCTAATGGAGATGGTAGGTAGTCGATAACTGCGTCTAACAGAATTTGAACACCTTTGTTTTTGAATGCAGAACCACAGATTACTGGGAAGAATTCTACAGAAGTTGTAGCCTTACGGATACCAGCTTTAAGCTCTTCTACAGTGATTTCTTCACCTTCTAGGTACTTCATCATCATTTCTTCATCAAGCTCAGCTACCGCTTCAATAAGTTTTCCACGGTATTCTGCAGCTAATTCTTTGTGCTCTTCAGGAATTTCAACACGTTGAATGTCTGTTCCTAAATCGTTACCGTACATGTAAGCACATTCTTCAACAAGGTCAATGATACCATTGAACTCATCTTCAGCACCGATTGGTAACTGAATTGGGTGTGCGTTTGCTTGTAAACGATCGTGGATTGTTCCTACAGAGTATAAGAAATCTGCGCCGATTTTATCCATTTTGTTAACGAATACGATACGAGGTACGCCGTAAGTAGTAGCCTGACGCCAAACAGTTTCTGTTTGTGGTTCTACACCAGATTGTGCATCAAGTACTGCTACTGCGCCATCAAGTACGCGTAAAGAACGTTCTACTTCTACTGTGAAATCTACGTGTCCTGGAGTGTCAATGATGTTTACGCGATGACCTTTCCATTGTGCTGTAGTTGCAGCAGAAGTAATTGTGATACCACGCTCTTGCTCTTGCTCCATCCAGTCCATCTGAGATGCACCTTCGTGAGTTTCACCGATTTTATGAATACGTCCTGTGTAATACAGAATACGCTCAGTTGCTGTTGTTTTACCAGCATCGATGTGAGCCATGATACCAATATTACGAGTGTTTTCTAAAGAGAACTCTCTTGCCATTTGGTGTCTTGCTCCTTCCATATATGGATTGGATTTTTTATTTTAAGTAGCAAAAAAGCCACTTTATATTGTTACACATGTCAGTATGTCCAGTACCCTCATTATGTAAAACGAGCGCCCAACGAAAGGGAGAGGCATTCTCCCTCTCCACACTTCCATAAGCGACAAATAAAGCGGTTTATGCTTACATTTATTTTACGTTGAATCCTACCAACGGTAATGAGCAAATGCTTTGTTAGCTTCTGCCATTTTATGAGTATCTTCACGTTTCTTAACAGATGCACCAGCGTTGTTAGCTGCATCTAAGATTTCGTAAGCTAGACGCTCTTCCATAGTTTTTTCACCACGAAGACGAGCATAGTTTACTAACCAGCGAAGACCTAAAGTTGTACGGCGTTCTGGACGAACCTCAACTGGAACTTGGTAGTTAGCACCACCAACACGACGAGCACGTACTTCAAGAACAGGCATGATGTTCTTAAGAGCTTGCTCGAATACTTCCATAGGGTCTTTATCTGAACGTTCACGAACGATATCGAAAGCGTTATAAAGAATTGTTTGAGATTTACCTTTTTTACCGTCAACCATCATTTTGTTGATAAGGCGTGTTACTAGCTTAGAATTGTACATTGGATCTGGTAACACGTCACGTTTCGCAACAGGTCCTTTACGAGGCATATTGAGTTCCTCCTTTCATTTTAAAGTTATTATTTTTTAGCAGGTTTTGGTCGCTTAGTACCATATTTAGAACGTCCTTGCATACGTTTGTCAACACCAGCTGTGTCAAGCGCACCACGAACGATGTGGTAACGTACTCCCGGTAAATCCTTTACACGACCACCGCGAATTAATACTACGCTATGCTCTTGTAGGTTATGACCGATACCTGGGATGTAAGCTGTAACCTCGATACCGTTTGTTAAACGTACACGAGCGTATTTACGTAACGCTGAGTTAGGTTTCTTTGGAGTCATTGTACCAACACGAGTACATACACCACGTTTTTGAGGTGCAGAGATATCAGTTGATTTTTTCTTTAAAGAGTTGAACCCTTTGTTTAACGCAGGTGATTTAGATTTCCATACTTTATCAGTACGACCATTTCTCACTAATTGGTTAATAGTAGGCATTTGATTATCCTCCCTTCGCATGTTTGTATGACCACATATCCAGGTGGTTCATTATTAGTTGAAAACAAAGTTTTTGCAAGGGAGAGCAAATGCTCTCTCCTCACAAAAACAGTTTTAACTTATTATTCCTATTGCTGAAGCTCCCACTTGAATCCCCGAAACTTTTCCAAGCTTACGAACTGATTCAACTTTAGTTATGGGTATGTTATGTTGCAAGGCAGTACGAATGATCATATGGGTTAACCGCATATCAGCATCTTCCGCAATGACAACTTCTTTAACTATACCATTTTTGATTGCTTCCAATGTGCGTTTATGACCAACGACTACATTTTCAGCATTTGACACTTTTTGATAAGACATATAAATATCCTCCAAAGCATCGTTCAGGAGCAACCTTGATTATAGTAACATTTTGACTCATACAATGTCAACTAGGATTAACTGTTTTTATACAAAATTTACGACGGAAAATTTTACTGTTCCACATAAACTTCATCGTTTTCTACATTCATGTCATCTTGTGTTGTTTTAACAAGATCCACTTTGCGATAACGATTCATACCTGTTCCAGCAGGAACAAGTTTACCGATAATAACATTTTCTTTCAATCCTAGAAGCTCATCGCGCTTACCTTTAATTGCTGCATCAGTTAAGACACGAGTTGTTTCTTGGAACGATGCTGCAGATAAGAATGAATCTGTTTCAAGTGAAGCTTTTGTAATACCAAGTAGAACAGGTCTAGCTGTCGCTGGCTGTTTACCTTGCAGTAACACCTTCGCATTCGCATCAGTAAACTGATGGATATCTAGTAATGTTCCTGGTAATACATCTGTTTCACCTGCATCACTTACACGAACTTTACGTAACATTTGACGTACCATTACTTCTACGTGTTTGTCACCAATTTCTACCCCTTGCATACGGTATACTTTTTGAACTTCACGTAATAAGTATTCTTGAACTGCCGTAATGTCCGTTACTTTTAGTAATTCTTTCGGATCAATAGAACCTTCTGTTAACTCTTTACCGTGGCTAATTTGCTGTCCTGGAGTTACTTTCAGACGAGCACCGTAAGGAATAGCATACGTACGAGCTTCAACTTCACCCTGTACTACTACTTCTTGGCGATCTTTAACATCGTTGATCGCTGCGATAACACCGTCGATTTCACTGATAACTGCCTGACCTTTCGGATTACGAGCTTCGAAGATCTCCTGGATACGAGGTAAACCTTGTGTGATATCATCTCCGGCAACCCCACCTGTATGGAACGTACGCATCGTTAACTGTGTACCTGGCTCACCGATAGATTGAGCTGCGATAATACCTACCGCTTCCCCTACTTCTACGTCTGTTCCAGTTGCTAAGTTACGACCGTAACACTTCTTACATACACCGTGGCGAGTGTTACACGTGAACGCTGAACGAATGTTTACAGTTTCAACACCCGAATTTTCAACGATATGAGCAATATCTTCAGTAATTAATTGATTTTCAGCAACTAATACTTCACCTGTTTCAGGATGTTTTACAGTTTTTCTTGCAAAACGTCCAACAAGACGATCATATAATGACTCAATAACTTCATTACCCTCTTTAATCGCACCAATTAATAAACCACGATCTGTTCCACAATCATCTTCACGAACGATTACATCTTGTGCAACGTCAACAAGACGACGTGTTAAGTAACCAGAATCGGCAGTTTTTAGTGCTGTATCGGCAAGACCTTTACGCGCACCATGCGTAGAGATGAAGTACTCAAGTACTGTTAAACCTTCACGGAAACTTGATTTGATTGGAAGTTCGATGATACGACCAGATGGATTGGCCATCAGACCACGCATACCAGCAAGCTGAGTAAAGTTCGATGCGTTACCACGGGCACCGGAATCACTCATCATGAAGATTGGGTTGCGTTTATTCAAGGATTTCATCAGTTTTCCTTGAATAACATCTTTTGCATTACTCCAAATAGAGATAACGCGATCGTAACGTTCTTCTTCCGTGATTAAACCGCGACGGAATTGTTTAATTACATTATCTACTTTTGCTTGTGCTTCGTGGAGAATTTCATCTTTTTCGCCTAATACAAGAATGTCAGATACCCCAACTGTAATACCAGCTTTTGTAGAGTACTTGAATCCTAAGTTTTTCATACGGTCAAGCATGCGAGACGTTTCTGTAATTTTGAAACGTTTAAACACTTCCGCAATGATATTACCAAGGATTTTCTTGCTGAATGGCGCCACTTCTTCGCGACTAGCAATAATTTCTTTAATGTTCGCACCTTTTTCAACGAAATATTCCGCTGGTGTTTCTTTTTCAAGGTTTGAGTTTGTCGGTTCGTTAATATAAGGGAACGACTCTGGTAAGATTTCGTTAAATATTAATTTACCAACTGTTGTTAATAGAAGCTTACCTTTTTGCTCTTCAGTAAATGTTACGTTATTTACTGAACTTGCAGCAACTGCAACACGTGTGTGCAGATGTACATACCCATTTTGGTATGCAAGTATCGCTTCGTTTGCATCCTTGAAGACCATACCTTCACCGATTGCGCCTTCACGCTCAAGTGTTAAGTAGTAGTTACCTAATACCATATCCTGAGATGGAGTAACAACTGGTTTTCCGTCTTTTGGATTCAAGATGTTTTGTGCCGCTAACATAAGAATACGAGCTTCTGCTTGTGCCTCTGATGATAACGGAACGTGAACCGCCATTTGGTCACCGTCAAAGTCCGCGTTGTATGCAGTACATACAAGTGGGTGAAGACGAATTGCGCGACCTTCTACTAATGTAGGTTCAAACGCCTGGATACCAAGACGGTGAAGTGTTGGTGCGCGGTTTAGAAGTACTGGATGCTCTTTGATCACAGATTCTAAAACGTCCCAAACTTCAGGTTGTACACGCTCGATTTTACGTTTCGCACTCTTAATGTTGTGTGCTAATCCTTTTTCAACTAACTCTTTCATTACGAAAGGTTTGAACAGTTCAAGCGCCATCTCTTTCGGTAATCCACATTGATACATCTTTAAGTTCGGTCCTACAACGATTACAGAACGACCAGAGTAGTCAACACGTTTACCTAATAAGTTTTGACGGAAACGTCCTTGTTTACCTTTAAGCATGTGAGATAGTGATTTTAATGGACGGTTACCTGGTCCAGTAACTGGACGGCCACGGCGACCATTATCGATTAATGCGTCTACAGCTTCTTGTAACATACGTTTTTCGTTTTGAACGATGATGCTTGGTGCACCTAAGTCCAATAGACGTTTTAAACGATTATTACGGTTAATTACACGACGGTATAAGTCGTTTAAGTCAGAAGTAGCAAAACGTCCACCATCCAACTGTACCATTGGGCGTAGTTCTGGTGGGATAACTGGAAGAACATCTAGGATCATCCAAGATGGGTGATTTCCAGAGTTACGGAATGCTTCTAATACTTCTAGACGTTTAATAGCACGAGTACGGCGTTGTCCTTGTGCTGTTTTTAATTCTTCTTTTAAGAAGTCTACTTCTTTATCTAAATCGATGTCTTGTAGTAGCTTTTTAATCGCTTCTGCACCCATAGCAGCTTGGAATGTGCTACCATATCGATCACGATATGCACGGTATTCTTTTTCAGAAAGTAATTGCTTCTTATCAAGTGGTGTATCTCCACTTTCTGTTACAACATAAGAAGCGAAATAAATTACTTCTTCAAGCGCGCGAGGGGACATGTCTAAGACAAGTCCCATGCGGCTCGGGATACCTTTGAAATACCAAATATGAGATACAGGAGCAGCTAATTCGATATGACCCATACGTTCACGACGAACTTTTGCACGCGTTACTTCAACGCCACATCGATCACAAACTACACCTTTATAACGTACACGTTTGTATTTTCCGCAATGACATTCCCAGTCCTTTTGTGGTCCGAAAATACGCTCACAGAACAAGCCATCTTTTTCAGGCTTTAACGTACGATAGTTAATTGTTTCTGGTTTCTTAACTTCACCGTATGACCAAGAACGAATCTTGTCAGGTGAAGCAAGTCCAATCTTCATATATTCAAAGTTATTTACATCTATCAAGGGGCCTACCTCCCTTTTAGTCTACAGGTTATCCCAATTATTCCTTAGTTGTCTCAACTTCGACATTCAATTTATCTGCTGATTGATGATCATCGTCATCTTCCGTATCACGCATTTCAATCTCTGTATCGTCGCTAGACATCATTTTAACGTCCATACCTAAACTTTGCAGCTCTTTAATCAATACTTTGAATGATTCAGGAACGCCTGGTTCTGGAACATTTTCACCTTTAACAATTGCTTCATATGTCTTAACACGTCCAACAACATCATCAGATTTCACTGTTAAGATTTCTTGAAGAGTATAAGCAGCACCGTAAGCTTCAAGTGCCCAAACCTCCATCTCACCGAAACGCTGTCCACCGAACTGAGCTTTACCTCCAAGAGGCTGCTGCGTTACAAGTGAGTATGGTCCAGTAGAACGAGCATGAAGTTTATCGTCAACCATGTGCGCAAGTTTGATCATATACATGACACCAACAGATACGCGGTTATCGAATGGTTCACCAGTACGTCCGTCATACAGGATTGTTTTCGCGTCATTTGCCATACCAGCTTCTTCAATTGTGCCCCAAACATCTTCCTCACGAGCACCATCGAATACTGGTGTTGCAATGTGAATGCCAAGGTATCTTGCTGCCATACCAAGATGAAGCTCTAATACCTGACCGATATTCATACGAGATGGTACCCCTAATGGGTTTAACATGATATCGATTGGTGTACCGTCTGGTAAGTAAGGCATATCTTCTTCTGGTAAGATACGAGAGATAACACCTTTGTTACCGTGACGTCCGGCCATCTTGTCACCTTCAGAAATTTTACGTTTTTGAACGATATATGCACGTACAAGTTGATTCACGCCTGGTGGCAATTCATCGCCATCTTCACGGTTGAATACTTTTACGTCTAAGATAATACCGCCACCACCGTGTGGTACACGTAGTGATGTATCACGTACTTCACGTGCCTTTTCACCGAAGATCGCATGTAATAGACGTTCTTCTGCTGTTAACTCTGTTACACCTTTAGGTGTTACTTTACCAACAAGTAGGTCTCCATCTTTTACTTCAGCACCAACGCGGATAATACCGCGCTCGTCAAGGTTGCGTAATGCATCTTCCCCAACGTTCGGAATGTCACGTGTAATTTCTTCTGGTCCAAGCTTCGTATCACGAGCTTCTGATTCATATTCTTCAATATGAATAGAAGTGTACACATCATCTTTTACAAGGCGCTCACTCATAATGATCGCATCCTCATAGTTATAACCGTCCCAAGTCATGAAGCCAACAAGCACGTTACGTCCAAGTGCTAGTTCACCTAATTCCATAGAAGGACCATCCGCAAGGATTTCACCTTTTACAACTTCATTTCCAACACTTACGATTGGACGTTGGTTGTAGCAAGTTCCTTGGTTAGAACGAATGAATTTTTGCATTTTGTAGCGATCTAAGTCGCCTTTTACTGTTTGACCGTCAACTTCTACATAGCGACGTACCCAAACTTCACGTGCTTCTACGCGTTCAACAACACCAGGGTGTTTACAGATTACTGCAGCACCTGAGTCTTTTGCTGATACGTACTCCATACCTGTACCTACAATCGGAGATTCCGGATTCATTAACGGAACCGCCTGACGTTGCATGTTCGCTCCCATAAGTGCGCGGTTAGAGTCATCGTTTTCTAAGAACGGAATACAAGCTGTCGCTGCCGACACTACTTGTTTTGGAGATACATCCATGTAGTCGATGCGTTCTTTATTTGTAACAATGTTTTCACCACGGAAACGAGCTACGATATCTTCACTAAGGAATTCTCCTTCTTCAGATAACTTCATATTCGCTTGGGCTACAACATAATTATCTTCTTCATCTGCTGTTAAATAATCAACCTGCCCTGTTACAAGACCAGTTTCTGGGTCAACACGACGGTATGGTGTTTCAATGAAACCAAACTCATTTACTTTCGCGAACGAAGATAATGAGTTAATCAAACCGATGTTTGGTCCCTCTGGTGTTTCAATCGGACACATACGACCATAGTGAGAGTAGTGAACGTCACGTACTTCAAAGCCTGCGCGCTCACGCGTTAAACCACCGGGTCCTAATGCAGATAGTCTTCGTTTGTGAGTTAACTCTGCTAATGGGTTTGTTTGGTCCATGAACTGAGATAACTGAGAACTTCCGAAGAACTCTTTAATAGATGCAATAACAGGACGAATATTAATTAGTGCCTGTGGTGTAATTGCATTTGTATCTTGGATCGACATTCTCTCACGAACAACACGTTCCATACGAGAAAGACCGATACGGAATTGATTTTGTAATAGTTCTCCAACAGAACGCAGACGACGGTTTCCTAAGTGGTCGATATCATCTGTATCCCCTACTTTATACAGTAGGTTGAAGAAGTAACTGATAGAAGCAAGGATATCGCCTGGTGTGATGTGTTTTACATCACGAGTAATATTTGCATTACCAATTACATTAATTACGCGTTCGCCTTCTGACTCAGGAGCATAAATCTTAATAGATTGCAGCTCAACATCGCCTTCTACCACTCCACCCATTGGTTTCGCTGTTTTGAATCCAATGTTTTTCTCTAAGTAAGGTAAAATGCGATCAAGTGTACGACGATCTAAGATTGTTCCTTCTGCCGCTAAAATTTCACCAGTTTCTGGATCTACTAATGTTTCAGCTAAACGTTGGTTAAACAATCTGTTTTTAATGTGTAACTTCTTGTTGATCTTATAGCGACCTACATTTGCTAAATCGTAGCGCTTTGGATCGAAGAAACGAGACACAAGTAAGCTCTTTGCATTTTCTACTGTTGGTGGTTCACCAGGGCGTAGACGCTCATAAATTTCAAGCAATGCTTTTTCTGTGCTATCTGTGTTGTCTTTTTCTAATGTGTTGCTTAAGTATTCGTTATCACCTAAAAGCTCGGTGATTTCTTGATCAGAGCCAAACCCTAATGCGCGTAACAAAACAGTTACAGGAAGTTTACGCGTACGGTCAATACGCACATATACAACATCCTTAGCATCTGTCTCATACTCTAACCAAGCTCCGCGGTTTGGAATTACAGTAGCAGTAAAACCACGTTTTCCGTTTTTATCCACTTTGCCACTATAGTATACGCTTGGAGAGCGAACTAACTGGGAAACGATAACACGTTCTGCACCGTTAATTACGAATGTTCCAGTCTCTGTCATGAGTGGGAAATCTCCCATGAACACATCTTGTTCTTTTACTTCACCAGTTTCCTTGTTGATTAGACGCACTTTTACACGAAGTGGTGCTGCATACGTCACATCACGCTCTTTGCATTCGTCTACAGAGTATTTAGGTTCACCTAAGCTGTAGTCGATAAATTCAAGCGATAGATTTCCCGTAAAGTCTTCAATCGGAGAAATGTCTTGGAACATTTCTCGCAAACCCTCATCAAGAAACCACTGATAAGAAGAGGTTTGAATTTCGATAAGATTTGGTAACTCTAATACTTCACTAATACGGGCATAACTTCTTCGTTGGCGGTGGCGTCCGTATTGAACTAGTTGACCTGTCAACTGCTTCACCCCTCAAATCATGAGTATTATAAATGCACAAAAAAATTTGTGCAAAATCACAAATAAATACAACTACTGCTATTAGCGTAGTTTCTTTCTCTTAAAGATAAATACGTTGAGTCTTTCTACCTGCTCAAAAAAGAAAAATGGCTTCTAGAAGAAAACCATCATTCTGTTTCATAATCTGCTGATTTTACTATCTTTTCCAAGAGAAACAAAAATATACATCTTTCTCAACGCAGAAAATCATATATTGGCATTGTATAATGTTAACATAGCCAAAAATAACCGTCAACGTTTTTTTGATTTTATGATATAATATCCTTTTTTCTTTTCTACAACTTCGACTTCAGAAAATACTTCTTCTAGTTTCTTCAGTGCAGATGGTGCACCTTGCTTCTTTTGAATAACAATCCACAACTCTCCACCTGGAACTAAATACTCTACAGCCTTTTCTAAAATCTCATGCACGATATCCTTACCTGCACGAATTGGAGGATTAGATAGAATAGCAGCATACATACCATCTACATTTTCATAGACGCTACTTTGAGAAATGTGTACATTTCCAATTCTATTGTTAGCGGCATTTTCTTTCGCAAGCTCAAGTGCCCTTTCATTCACATCCACCATGTGAACTTTACGGTCTTGAAACTCTTTCGCCAACGATAAACCAATCGGTCCATATCCACAACCTACGTCTAATATATCACCTTTAATATCCGGCACTTGAAACGCTTCAATTAAAAGACGAGAACCAAAGTCCACTTCGTTTTTCGAGAACACCCCACGGTCAGATAAGAAAGTAAATTGAGATCCACGAAGTGTAAATTCCCATCGCTTACGATCACTTTTACTAGAAGGGTCGTTAGAAAAATAATGGTCTGCCATATGGCCACCTCTTTTCTTTACAGTTAAAAAAAAAGCTCGCATGAGAGCGAGCTTTTTTTAAAGCATCAAAAGTTAATTACTTAACTTCTACAGCAGCGCCAACTTCTTCAAGTTTAGCTTTCATTTCTTCAGCTTCCTCTTTAGAAACGCCTTCTTTGATTGCTTTTGGAGTGTTGTCAACTAATTCTTTAGCTTCTTTTAAGCCAAGACCAGTGATTTCACGTACAGCTTTGATAACTTTGATTTTTTGAGCGCCAGCACTTGCAAGTACTACGTCAAACTCAGTTTTCTCAGCAGCAGCTTCACCAGCGCCACCAGCTACAGCTACAGGAGCAGCAGCAGTTACGCCGAATTCTTCCTCGATAGCTTTTACTAAGTCGTTAAGTTCTAATACAGTCATAGATTTAACTGCTTCAATGATTTGTTCTTTAGTCATTGTAAATATCCTCCCTTAAATAGGTTTGTATTGTTTTATCGATAATACGTAATTATCTTTTAAAAAATTAAGCGCCTTGCTCTTCCTTTTGGTCTGCAACTGCTTTAGTAGCAAGTGCAAGGTTACGGATTGGAGCTTGAAGAACGCTAAGAAGCATAGAAAGTAAGCCTTCACGTGATGGAAGAGTAGCGATAGCTTTAACCTCATCAAGTGTTACAAGTTTACCTTCGATTACGCCCGCTTTAATTTCTAAAGCTTCATGATCTTTAGCGAAGTCGTTTAATACTTTCGCAGGAGCAACTACATCCTCGTTACTGAACGCGATTGCGTTTGGTCCTGTTAAGAATTCATTTAACTCAGCCATTTCAGCAGATTCTGCAGCACGACGAGTTAGAGAGTTTTTGTAAACTTTGAACTCAACGCCAGCTTCACGTAAGTTCTTACGTAATTCTGTTGCTTCAGAAACTGTTAAACCACGGTAGTCAACAACGATTGTAGATTTACTAGCGCGAAGTTTGTCCGCGATTTCAGTCACAACTTGTTGTTTAGTTTCGATTACTTTGCTCATGTTATTACACCTCCTGTAGATTATATAGAAGATGTACCGAAAGTGCACTAAAAACCTCCATGCCCAACTTGTAGACATGGAGGCATATAGTCACAGAAAAAATTTCCGCTTCGTATATTAACACCTAGGTAGGAAATTAAGTCTATTGACACCTACTGTCTACGGTACACTATTTAAATTCACAACATAAATGATTATATAAAAACTTCTTTATGAAGTCAACTTCCAAAATTTACGCTAATGTAGAAACGTCTACACGTACGCCAGGTCCCATTGTAGAAGCAACTGTTACGTTCTTCATGTAAGTACCTTTTGCAGCAGCTGGCTTAACTTTTTGTAAAGTGTCAGCAATTGTTCTGAAGTTCTCTACTAATTTAGCATCTTCGAAAGATACTTTACCGATTGGAACGTGGATGTTACCAGCTTTATCAACGCGGTATTCAACTTTACCAGCTTTGATTTCGTTAACAGCTTTAGTTACATCGAAAGTAACTGTTCCAGTTTTAGGGTTTGGCATTAAACCTTTAGGTCCTAATACGCGACCAAGTTTACCAACTTCACCCATCATGTCAGGAGTTGCTACTACTACATCGAAATCGAACCAACCTTGTTGGATTTTACCGATGTAATCTGTATCGCCTACGAAGTCAGCTCCAGCAGCTTCAGCTTCTTTAGCTTTTTCGCCTTTAGCGAATACTAATACACGTTGTACTTTACCAGTACCGTGTGGAAGAACTACTGCACCACGGATTTGTTGGTCAGCTTTCTTAGGGTCAACACCTAAACGGAATGCAGCTTCTACAGTTGCATCAAATTTAGCTGTGTTTGTTTTCTTTACTAATTCTACTGCTTCTGTTGCAGAGTAAGCAGCTGCACGATCAACAAGCTTTGCAGCTTCTACGTACTTTTTACCTCTTTTAGCCATTTTTATTTCCTCCTCGAATGTGGTTTTAGCGGAATAACCTCCCACGTTTACGCTTATTTTCAGGTATAACCTGAGGATGCGCGCCATCCATTTATTTAAAAACGATAATCATTTACGATAATAAAGGTTGCGAATTGGAATTCCAGACCCGCAACCTTTTTTAAAAACAAATCGAATTAGTCTTCGATAACGATGCCCATACTGCGTGCAGTACCTTCAACCATACGCATTGCAGCTTCTACGCTAGCAGCGTTTAGGTCAGGCATTTTAGTTTCAGCGATTTCGCGTACTTTATCACGCTTAACAGTTGCCACTTTATTACGGTTTGGTTCACCAGAACCAGACTCAATACCAGCTACTTTCTTAAGAAGAACAGCAGCAGGAGGAGTTTTAGTAATGAAAGTGAATGAACGGTCCTCAAATACCGTAATTTCAACAGGGATGATAAGACCAGCTTGATCTGCTGTACGAGCGTTAAACTCTTTACAGAAGCCCATGATGTTAACACCTGCTTGTCCTAATGCTGGACCAACCGGTGGAGCTGGGTTAGCTTTACCTGCAGGAATTTGAAGTTTTACCATTTTAATTACCTTTTTAGCCACGAGACACACCTCCTTAAGTCCGTGATGTGGTCAATTGGACAGTGATTTGCCCTCCCACGTCATATTTTATCTGTAAGGATAAAATCTTTCAAAAAACGTCTCCGATAACGAAGACGTACTGACTTAAAAGATATTATCACTTTTTACAAATCATTTCAAGTTTCATTTTATAATTTTTCAATTTGATGGAAGTCAAGTTCAACTGGAGTCTCGCGACCAAACATGTCCACAAGCACGCTAACCTTTTTCTTCTCCACATCAATTTCTTCGATAGCACCTGTATAATCTGCGAATGGTCCCTCATTTACACGTACTGTCTCATGAAGTTCAAAGTCGAAATCAACCACTTCGTTGTCCATTCCCATATGTTTCATAATGGTAACAACTTCCTCTTCTAATAGAGGTGATGGTTTAGATCCAGAACCAGAAGAACCAACGAACCCAGTTACACCTGGCGTGTTACGTACAACATACCAAGAATCATCAGTCATGATCAATTCTACTAATACATAACCTGGGAACACTTTCCTTTTCATTAATTTTTCTTTACCGTTTTTCATTTCTACTTCTACTTCTTCCGGGACAACAACACGGAAAATTTTATCTTGCATACCCATTGATTCTACACGTTTCTCTAGGTTTGCTTTTACTTTATTTTCATATCCAGAATAAGTATGGACAACATACCAACTTTTTTCCATTCATTTAGGACGAGCGTCCTTCCCTCCCTGACGTACATTTTTTTGCGCAAATGAAAAAACCCGTTCACCGGGCTTTTACACAGTTCTTATAAATAACATTATATCATGGATAAGTGCTTCTTATTCAAGAATTAACCAAGAATTAACCGAATTAAAGAAGAAATGCCCATATCAACCACTGCGAAGAAAATCGCAAAGAAGACAACTGTAGCGATAACAGTCGCTGTTGAACGGAGTAATTCATCTTTTTTAGGCCAACTTACTTTTTTCATTTCGCGACCTACATCGCCGAAAAAGTTCGTTAAACGCATCTACGGGACCTCCAGTGTATTATTTCAATTATTTATTTTGTTTCCTTGTGAACTGTATGCTGATTGCATGTTTTACAGAATTTCTTTATTTCAAGTCGCTCTACCGAGCTCGTATCTTTCATCGTAGAGTAGTTTCGATTTTTACACTCTTCACATGAGAGTACAACTTTTTTCCTCATTAGTTACACCAACCTTGTAACATTATGTCCCTAAAAATGTATCATACAACAAAAGACAATGTCAATGACATGCCTTTTGTACTCTCTGCAAAAAGAAAACAGGTGATTTTTTACACCTGTAGCACTTGTTATGAATTTAAAGTGGTACTCTCTCTCATTTCCATATATCGTTCCAATTTCCGCTTCACCCTCTGTAAAGCATTATCAATAGATTTCACATGTCTATTTAACTGTTCCGAAATCTCTTGATAAGAACGACCGTCTAGATATAAAGAAAGCACTTTCCTTTCTAAATCGCTTAATAATTCAGATATTTTAGATTCTATGTCTGTATATTCTTCCTGACTTATAATCATTTCTTCAGGATCAGTTACCTTCGCTTCCGAAATAACATCTAATAATGTCCGATCAGATTCCTCATCATAAATCGGCTTATCTAAAGACACATACGAATTTAACGGAATATGTTTTTGCCTGGTTGCTGTTTTAATAGCGGTAATAATTTGTCGAGTGATACACAGCTCAGCAAATGCTTTGAATGAAGACAGCTTGTCCTCTTTATAATCACGAATCGCTTTAAACAATCCAATCATACCTTCTTGCACAATATCTTCTCGATCGGCACCCACTAAGAAATAAGATCTTGATTTGGCGCGAACAAAGTTCTTATATTTGTGAATCAAATATTCTAGAGCGTCAGTATTACCTTTTCGAACTAACTCAACGATTGCCTCATCCTCTAAATCACGAAATGTAACGTCGCCTACACTTACGAAGCCTGCTTCCACCTTGATCCCTCCGACCGCTATTTATTTAGCAATATTATACAGTAAAAAGATAAAGAGCGTCAATGCTTCAACGCTCTCCTCTTCTTAATTTTTCTAATTTTTCTGTAATATCTTTACTAAATATCTTTCGCATGGCGGGTTGCTTTTCTTTTGTGTCTTGTGTACGCCTTCTTACTTGTTGCTCCATCGCTTGTACTTCTAACTCTAATTCACGTGCAGATTTTCGAAGAGCACCTTGTGCAAATATAACCCATTGTTCCGTATAATCAGAAGTCGCAACATATATTTGCGTATTTATATTTCTAAGCTCGATCGCAAGCTGCTCTATCTTTTCATCTGCAGTTTGATTCTTCCTCGTGAATATGACTTCCACATGCGATTGTTTCATCTTTTTTTCAATACCGTGGACTGTATAAGCATCAAAAACTATCATTACCTTTGTACCTGTGTACCCTTGGTAATCCGCCATCTTATCAATCAGTGCATCTCTTGATGATTGCAAATCTACATCCCGTAGTTTCTTCAATTCTCCCCAAGCTCCGATAATGTTGTAACCGTCAACGATTAAAATATCGTTCATTTTTTATTTACCAATTTCGTGACGTTTACGATATACCTCATACATTAACAAACTTGCGGCTACTGAAGCATTTAAGGATGTAACTTTACCGACCATCGGTAAAGTTATTAGGAAATCACATTTTTCACCAATAATACGACTCATACCTTTTCCTTCACTGCCAATTACTAATCCAATTGGCATTTTACCATCTAAATTACGGTAATCCGTTTTCCCTTTTGCATCCGTACCAGCGATCCAAAGTCCACGTTCTTTTAATTCATCAATTGTACGAGATAAATTCGTTACGCGTGCAACGGGAATATATTCAATTGCTCCAGTAGATGCTTTCGCAACTGATGCTGTAAGTCCCACAGCTCTTCTTTTTGGAATAATAATTCCATGAGCTCCTGTTGCATCCGCAGTACGCATAATAGAACCTAGGTTATGCGGGTCTTCAATTTCATCTAAAATTAAGAAGAACGGATCTTCATTACGCTTCTCTGCTACTTTGAATAGATCTTCTAACTCAGCATATTGATAGGCAGCCACTTGAGCAATTACCCCTTGATGGTTCCCCTCAACTAATTGATCTAACTTCTTTTTTGGTGCATGTTGTAAAATAATCTTATTTTCTTTCGCTAGTGCTAGTACAATTTGTACTTGTCCTTTGGCAGCACCTTCTGCAACCCAAATTTTATTGATATCTCTTCCTGATCGTAACGCTTCAATTACAGGGTTACGTCCGATAATATATTCACTACTCATGATGATGTGCCCCCTTCCTTCTCTTCTAAAACAGCAATTGCCTTATATACAATTTCGTCTAATCTTTCACGATTATTTAATAAGTGATGATAGCCAATTAGCGCTTCAAATGCTGTACTATGTCGATATGTTTGTACATCCGTATTTTTCGGAACAGTACCTGAGTTTGCATTACGCCCTCTTCTTAGTACCGCTTCTTCTTCCTCAGTTAAAAATGCTGTCTCTAATAAATGATAAACAACTTTCGCCTGTGCTTTTGCCGAAACAAAGCTCGTCCCTAATCGATGCAATTGATTAGGACGAACTTTCCCTTTTTGAAGTAGGTGATAGCGGATATATTGTTCATATACCGCATCACCCATATATGCTAACGCTAAGCTGTTTAATTGCTTTGCATCAATCATTCTTATCCTCTTTTCCATCTTGTACCTTGAGCGGTATCTTCTAAAATAATATTACGGTCTTTTAAATCATCGCGAATTTTATCTGATAACGCAAAATCACGATTTTTACGAGCTTCAATGCGTTTTTGAATAAGCGCTTCAATTTCTTCATCAAGCAACTCGTCTTGCGCTAATTCTAACCCTAGAATATCAAATAATGTTTCAAGTTGTTTTACATAAGCTTCAATTACCACTTTAGACGTATGCTCTTCCAGTAAATATTGATTCGCATGATTTGCTACATTATATAATTCAGTGATTGCATTAGCAGTGTTGAAGTCATCATTCATTGCTTCTTCAAATGCAGTCTGGAATTTTTCCAGCTCAGCTAACCATTTCTCATTATGATCTGTTAAATCCGTACTACTTTCCATACGGTGTTTTAAGTTACCGTAAGCCGTTTTAATTCTTTCCAGTCCGTTATTTGTGCTTTGTAATAACTCTTCACTGAAATTAATTGGGTGACGGTAATGTACTGATAGCATAAAGAATCTAATTAACTGTGGATCATATTGCTTAATGATATCGTGAACCAAAATAAAGTTCCCAAGTGACTTAGACATCTTCTCATTATTAATATTAATATATCCATTGTGCATCCAATAACGTGCAAATGTTTTTCCTGTTAACGCCTCAGACTGCGCAATTTCATTCTCATGATGAGGAAATGCCAAGTCTTGACCACCAGCGTGAATATCGATTGTATCTCCTAAGTATTTACGTGCCATTGCCGAGCATTCAATATGCCACCCTGGACGACCTTTACCCCAAGGGCTTTCCCAGAAGATTTCTCCTTCTTTCGCAGCTTTCCATAAAGCAAAATCAAGAGGGTCTTGTTTCTTTTCTCCTACTTCAATACGCGCACCGTGGCGTAAGTCTGCGATTGGTTGATGCGATAATTTACCGTACCCTTCGAATTCCTTCGTTCTAAAGTACACATCGCCTTCTGATTCATATGCATATCCTTTATTCACAAGTTCTTGAATAAATTCAATAATGATATCCATATTTTCCGTTACACGCGGATGAACCGTTGCATGTTTGCAACCTAGTGCTGTTACATCTTCAAAGTACGCTTCAACGAAACGGTCAGCAATTGTCGGCACATCTTCACCTAATTCATTTGCTGCTTTAATTAACTTATCATCTACGTCAGTAAAGTTAGATACGTACTGCACATCATACCCTTTATATTCTAAATAACGGCGTACTGTATCAAATACCATAGGTGGTCTTGCATTCCCAATGTGAATATAGTTATAAACTGTAGGTCCACATACATACATCTTTACCTTATTTTCTTCTAATGGAGTAAACTCTTCCTTTTGACGTGTTAACGTATTATAAATGTGAATAGTCATTTTTATCCTTCCTTTCTACCTTTACTTCAAGTTGTTTTTTCAATTTATCAAGTTCTACTTCCATGACCTTTAATTTATCAAAAATTGGGTCTGGAAGGTCAGAATGATTTAATTCTTGACCGATCTTTACTCCATTTTGAATAACGACTCGGCCAGGTATACCTACAACTGTAGAATGCGCAGGGACTTCTTTTAATACGACAGACCCCGCTCCAATTTTAGAATTCTCTCCAACTGTAATAGAACCTAGTACCTTAGCACCTGTTGCAATTAATACATTATCCTGAATTGTAGGGTGCCTCTTTCCCTTTTCTTTACCTGTACCACCTAATGTAACTCCTTGATAGATTGTTACATCATCACCAATTTCACACGTTTCTCCAATTACAACCCCCATTCCATGGTCTATGAAAAAACGACGACCAATTGTTGCTCCTGGATGAATCTCAATGCCAGTAAAGAAACGACTAACCTGTGAGATCCAACGTGCAATAAAGAAGAAATTCTTTTTATAAAAAGCATGTGCAATTCGATGGGCCCAAACTGCATGTAATCCAGAGTAAGTCAAAATGACTTCGAAATAACTTCTTGCCGCTGGATCCTGTTCAAAAACGACTTCAATATCTTCCCGAAGCCTCTTAAACATCGACGTTCCCTCCCCTTTATGGGATGCTTTTTCGAGCGAACTAACTCCCTTAACTCCCTACTTATCCCCCTAAATCTTTGTGCACGGGGATAAAACTTATACTCATACCCATTTTTACAGTATAAAAAAGACGCCTCTGTCATATTGACAGAGACGCCTTATAAGCGCGGTTCCACTCTGTTTAGGCTAAAGAAGCCTCAAACTCATCTCTGATAACGGTACACACCGCTTCTGCTTACTTTACGCCCTAAGACGTTTCACAAAACAATTTGCTGTTCAGCAGAAGACTCGAAGGGGCATTTCAAAAATCCGCTTATAAACCACTTCCAGCCTAAAGGTGGTTCTCTCTGTAAAAAGCCTGATTTTCTACTTCTCCTTCTCGTCGCTTTTCCTTATTAGGTTTTAAGTATACTTATTATATTTCTAAACCTAGAAAATGTTAACCAATTACTTTTTGAAGACGATTTAACACTTTTTCTTTTCCAAGAAGTACAATAGCATTAGGAAGTTCTGGACCATGTGTTTGACCAGTAGTTGCAACACGGATTGGCATAAATAAGTTTTTACCTTTATGACCTGTTTCCTTTTGGACTGCTTTAATAGCCGCCTTAATTGCTGCTGGTTCCATCGCTTCTAGTGCTTCTACTTGACCGGCAAATGCACGAAGTACTTCTGGTACTTGTTCACCTTTTAATACTTCTTGTCCTTCTTCTTCATAATCAACATGATCTTTGAAGAACATTTCAGAAAGCTCTACAATTTCAGCTCCAAAACTCATTTGGTCATGATATAACGCAATTACATCACGAATCCAAGCTTGTTCTTGTTCACTTAAAGTTTCACCTATACGTCCAGCTTTCACTAGATGCGGTAAGCTTAATTCTACCACCGTATCTAAATCTTGCTTTTTCATATATTGGTTGTTCATCCATTTTAGTTTTTGAGAATCAAATAATGCAGGTGATTTTGATAAACGAGCTGCATCGAACATTTTGATAAACTCTTCTTGAGAGAAGATTTCTTCTTCTCCTACTGGCGACCAACCTAGTAATGCAATAAAGTTAAAGATTGCTTCTGGAAGATATCCAAGCTCTTTATATTGCTCAATAAATTGAATAATAGATTCATCACGCTTACTTAATTTTTTACGGCTTTCATTTACAATTAAAGTCATATGACCGAATTGCGGAATATCCCAACCGAAAGCTTCATAAATCATCATTTGTTTTGGCGTGTTTGAAATATGATCATCACCACGAAGTACGTGTGTAATTTCCATTAAGTGATCATCTACTGCTACCGCAAAGTTATAAGTTGGAATTCCATCTTTTTTCACGATAACGAAATCACCGAAATCATTTGAATGGAATGCAACTTCATCTTTTACAATATCTTTAAATGTGTAATCACGGTCAGCTGGTACACGGAAACGAATACTCGGAATACGTCCCTCAGCTTCAAATTCTTTCACTTGTGCTTCAGTTAAATCACGGTGGTTACCTGCGTAACGAGGTGTTTCACCACGAGCGATTTGCCCTTCACGTTCCGCTTCTAGCTCTTCTTCTGTCATATAACATTTGTAAGCTAAACCACGCTCTAATAAATCTTCATATAATTTTTTATACATATCTAAACGCTCTGTTTGACGATATGGTCCAAATTCACCACCAACATCAACACCTTCATCCCAGTCCATACCGAGCCATTTCAAGTATTTTAATTGGCTTTCTTCTCCACCAGCAACATTACGTTTTACATCAGTATCTTCAATACGAATAATAAACTTACCATCTTGATGACGAGCAAATAAATAATTAAATAATGCCGTACGCGCATTTCCGATATGTAAGTGTCCTGTTGGACTTGGCGCATAGCGCACTCTCACTTGCTTTTCCATAATTGGTACACCTTCCATTCTTAATGTCAACACATTCTATAATTGTACACCAAAAAAATGTGATTATCCATCTTACGAATTAAAAACCATTATTTTTTCTGTAATAAAACAACTGCTTGAGAAGCAATTCCTTCTTCCCTACCTGTAAATCCTAATTTTTCTGTTGTTGTTGCCTTTACATTGATATTATCAACAGACGTTTCTAATAGTTCGCTAATGCGTTTACGCATACTTTCAATATGTGGTGCCATTTTCGGCTTTTGGGCGATAATTGTACAATCTAGGTTCCCTAGCTCATAACCTTGTTCACGTACAAATTCCCAAACCTTCTGTAACAACACAGCTGAATCCGCATCTTTAAAGGCAGGGTCTGTATCCGGGAAATGTTTTCCAATATCACCTGCCGCAATTGCACCTAAACATGCGTCTGCGATCGTATGTAATAGTACATCTGCATCCGAGTGACCGATCAATCCCTTCTCATGAGGAATTGTAATTCCACCGATAATTAACGGTCTACCTTCCGCAAATTCATGTACGTCAAAACCTTGTCCAATTCGAAACATTCTTTACATCCTCCTCAAGCTAAACTACTAAGCTTTATGACTCTATATTATATCGCTATCCCTATAAAGAAAAGCCCGGCCTTTGCCGAGCTTTTCTTCGCTATAATCCTTGCTATTATTTCTTTTGAACGTGAAGAAAGCTTTCAGCAATTAGTAAATCCTCTGGAGTCGTCACTTTAATATTATAGTAACTCCCCTCTACTACACCTACTTGCTTCCCGATACGTTCCACGAGACTTGCATCATCTGTACCAAGGAAACAACTCTGCTTCGCACTTCTATGAGCTTCTAACAAAAGAGAAACAGAGAACCCTTGCGGTGTTTGTACAGCTTTAAGCTGAGATCTTTCTACTGTTTCGACAACAACACCCTGCTGTACTTTCTTAACGGTATCTTTCACTGGCACCGCACAAATGGAAGCTCCATATTTTTCTGCTGCAGTTAATACATCTTGGATCACTTTATTTGTTACGAACGGGCGCGCACCGTCATGTACAAGAACATACCCAACATCACTCGTATGCTGAATCGCGTTATACACACTATCTTGTCTTTCAGCTCCACCCTGAATAAATTGTACTGGCTTTTCAACCGGATACTTCTGCATTAGCTCTTCAAAATATGGGCGCTCTTCTTCGTTAATTGCCATGATAATATTTTTACATGCTTTATCCTTTTCAAAAGCACGTAACGTATGCACAATAATCGGTACTTCATTAATAAGTAAAAACAACTTATTTTTGCCAGCACCCATTCGCTTTCCTTGACCAGCTGCTGGAATAATTAATGTATACATATTAATAATCCTCTACTTATAATGCTTTTTCTAATAATTTACGTTTGGCGAAAATCATACGACCAGCTGATGTTTGTAACACACTCGTAACAAGTACATTGAGTTGCGAACCTACGTATTCTCTACCATCTTCTACTACAATCATCGTGCCATCATCTAAATATGCAACACCTTGATTTTGTTCTTTTCCATCTTTTACAACATAAACGCTTAGTTCTTCACCTGGGAGTACAACAGGTTTAATCGCATTAGCTAAATCGTTAATGTTTAACACCGTTACCCCTTGTAATTCAGAGACTTTATTTAAGTTGAAATCATTCGTTACTACCGTTCCACCAGTAATTTTCGCCAACTTTACAAGTTTGCTATCCACTTCTTGAATATCATCAAAATCACCTTCATAAATTTCTACCGGAATCGGCATCTCTTTTTGAATACGATTTAAAATATCTAATCCTCTGCGACCACGATTACGCTTTAAAGCATCAGAAGAATCGGCAATGTGCTGAAGTTCTTCTAACACGAATTGTGGAATCACAATTGTTCCTTCTAAAAACTTTGTTTGGCAAATATCAGCAATACGTCCATCGATAATTACACTAGTATCAAGAATTTTCCAATGAGTTGTAGATTCTTCTACCTCAGTTTCAGTTTCTTCATTCTCACTATTATTATTTTTCTTCTTCCCACGTTGTGGTAATGTAAATAATCCTAGCAATTCATTCCTCTTCTTAAACCCTACTTGGAATCCTAAGTATCCAAGTAAAAGAGTAAAGAACACTTGCAACACTGTACTAATAACTGGAATTGTAAATTCACGAATTGGTATTAAAATTAAATATGCAACAATAAGACCAGAGATTAACCCTAATGTACCAAATAAAACATCCGCTACAGGCGCCTTTACAAGGGCCTCTTCAATATGCTTAATAAGTTGAACGATATAATCTACAAGCCAAAATGTTGTTAAAAATAAAATAATTGCACCAATAATTGCACGAACATACGATCCTTCCAATAAAGGAACGGCACCCATGTCTAATACATTAATAACTTTTGGGATTAAGTAAATCCCTAATGCTCCCCCGATTACTAAAAAGAAGAGCTGTACAATCCGTTTTAACATCCAACCACCTCCTACTCATTATTAACCATTGTTTCGCTAATCAAAACGCCGAATGCAAAAGCGGACGTGTTTTTTTATAAATAGTTTTATTTACCAATATATCATATCATATACCAAAAGTGTTCTAGTGTCGTTATATTATGGAATCAATGTAATATTCTTAATTGTGTCTACTCATATAGAGATGCTCTTGAATTCTTTTTAGGCCTTCTCGTATTTTCTTCGCCCTGACTTCCCCAATTCCTTCCACATCATCTAATTCATTAATAGTTGCCCGACAAACACCTTGCAAAGTTTTAAATCGATTAATTAAATTTTCAATGATAAGTGGTGGAACACGTGAAATTTTGCTGGTGATTCGGTATCCTCTCGGTGTCACACTTTCTTCTAAACTCGTTTGCCCTGGATATCCAAGCAATTTAACTAAATCACTATCCTCTAGAAGTTGTGTATTTGCAAGTTCTTGTAACTTTTTCAAAATTTGATGATGGTCTTGTGTTTTTTCTTGATGGTAATCTTTTATTAATAGCGCTGCCTCTGCTTCTAAATCAGCTAGTAGTTCAGTAAGTTGTAAACGAATTAACCTACCTTCTGTTCCTAGTTCATGAATATAGCTCAATATTTCATTTTTAATACGTAGTACCATTTCAACACTATGTAAAACATGAACCACCTCGGACATTGTAACAACCTCTTCAAATTCTAGAATGCCCAAATTCGTAATCCCATCATTCCATACAGCTTTATATTTTTCTAACGTTTGAATAGCTTGGTTTGCCTTTGTTAAAATAACACCTATATCTTTTAGTGTATAACGTAAATTCCCTTGATATAGTGTAATTACGTTACGTCTTTGTGAAATAGCCACAACAAGGCTACCTGTCTGCTTCGCTACACGCTCTGCCGTTCGGTGACGCATTCCCGTTTCAATAGAATCAATAGATGCCTCTGGAACTAATTGTGCGTTCGCAATTAAAATTTTACTTCCTGTTTCATTTAAAATAAGTGCCCCATCCATTTTTGCTAACTCGTATAAACTAGCAGGAGAGAATGCACAATTAATATGAAAACCTCCATCGACAATACTTTTAATCTGCTCGTTATATCCAAGAACAATTAATCCCCCTGTTTGTGCGCGAAGTACATTATCTATCCCCTCGCGCAGTGGTGTTCCCGGAGCCACGAGCTGTAAAATATTAATCATACTTTTGACACGTTGCTTGTTTTCTTCCATAGCCTAGCCTCCTAATGTCAAACGAAGCGCTTCTCCCAAATTAGATACACCTACTACCTCAATCCCATCCGGAATTGTCCATCCTCCCAAATTTTTTCTAGGAATAATAGCACGTTGAAATCCTAATTTAGCCGCTTCTTGTACACGTTGTTCAATTCTTGATACTCTTCTTATTTCTCCAGTTAATCCTACTTCTCCTATTACTGCATCGGTTGGTGCCGTAGATTTATCTCTAAAACTTGAAGCTATACTTAAAGCCACAGCTAAATCAATTGCTGGTTCATCTAATTTCAAACCACCTGCTACTTTTAAATATGCGTCTTGATTTTGCAATAATAAACCTGTTCTTTTTTCTAACACTGCCATAATAAGTGATACACGGTTATGATCAATTCCCGTCGCCATTCTTCGAGGGTTTCCAAAACTAGTAGGGGAGATTAATGCTTGTATTTCTACTAAAACTGGTCTTGTTCCTTCCATTGAGGCTACCACTGTTGATCCTGCAACCCCAACAGGTCTTTCCTCAAGGAAAATTTCAGAAGGGTTTAAGACTTCCGCAAGGCCAAGTTCTTTCATTTCAAAAATACCCATTTCATTCGTGGAACCAAAACGATTCTTCACAGCTCGCAAAATACGATATGTATGATGACGGTCTCCTTCAAAGTAAAGAACTGCATCGACCATATGTTCTAACATACGAGGTCCTGCAATTGCACCTTCTTTTGTCACATGTCCGACGATAAAAATAGGGATTCCTTTCGTTTTTGCAAGTTTCATTAATTCTGCTGTACATTCACGTACTTGTGCCACGCTTCCCGGTGCTGACGTCACCTCAGGTAAATGTATCGTTTGAATAGAATCGATAACAACAAAAGCTGGATTCATCTCTTCAATGTGTGCTGCAATTCGCTGTAAATCCGTTTCTGCTACAACAAATAGATTACTACCCTTTACATGCAAACGATCTGCACGAAGTTTAATCTGCTTTGCTGACTCCTCACCCGATATGTATAGTACATCATATGAAGAATCCGCTAATTGTGATGAAATCTGTAATAACAATGTTGATTTTCCAATCCCAGGATCTCCACCAATAAGTACTAAGGACCCATCTACAATCCCGCCTCCAAGTACACGGTTAAACTCTTGAAATTTTGTTTCAATACGCGCCTCAGACTTTGTTTCTACTTCAGTAAGACGTCTTGGCTTTGTTACTTCTGTTTGAATCGCATTGGCATAATTAAGGCGCCTTGATGATATAACCGGCTCCATCTCTTCAACAAGCGTATTCCATTGACCACATCCAGGGCATTTCCCCATATATTTCGGTGACTGATAACCACACTCTTGACATGTGAATTTTGTTTTCTTTTTAGCCATATCGTTTTATATTTCACTTCACTTTCATCTATAAACAATTTATCCTTCTCGTACAAGAAAGAGGGCTATCTCGTAGCCCTCTTAGTTTGTCTATACTTATTTTACCTTTTCAGCACTATGAATGACAAATGATTCTCCTTCAACATCAAAGATAACTTTTTGTCCTTTCTCAATAGCACCTTTTAAAAGTTCTTCCGATAGTCTATCTTCTACATGTTTCTGAATTGCTCTACGAAGTGGGCGAGCACCGTACTCTCGGTCAAACCCTTTATCAGCAATGGCTGAAATCGCTCCTTCTGTTAAATGCAATTCAATCTCTTGCTCTTTTAAGCGATTCACTAACTGATTCACCATAAGTGTTACAATCTCTTGAATATGTTTTTTCTCAAGCATATGGAACACGATAATTTCATCAATACGGTTTAAGAATTCTGGACGAAATGCTTTTTTCAGTTCATCCATTACTTTACCTTTCATATCTGAATAATCGCGGCTCTCATCTTGTACGTTAAATCCAAGATGTTTATTACGTTTTAACGCGTCTGCACCAACATTAGATGTCATAATAACAATTGTATTACGGAAATCAACCGTACGCCCTTTAGAATCCGTTAAGCGACCATCTTCTAATACTTGTAGTAAAATATTAAACACATCAGGATGAGCTTTCTCTACTTCATCTAATAGGACAACTGAATATGGCTTACGGCGAACCTTTTCTGTTAATTGTCCACCTTCTTCATATCCAACATATCCTGGAGGAGATCCAACTAAACGAGAGGTAGAATGCTTCTCCATGTACTCAGACATATCGATGCGAATCATTGCATCCTCATCACCGAACATAGATTCTGCTAACGCTCTTGCTAGCTCCGTCTTACCTACACCTGTTGGTCCTAAGAAAATAAATGAACCAATCGGACGTTTCGGATCTTTCAATCCTGCTCTAGCACGACGAACGGCTTTCGCTACAGCTACTACCGCTTCATCTTGACCAATAACACGATCGTGAAGAATGGATTCTAAGTTTAATAATTTATCAGTCTCTGTTTGTGCAAGTTTAGAAACCGGAATACGCGTCCACGTAGATACGACATTTGCAATATCTTCTACTGTTACTTCTGAGTTTTCTTGTCCTTGTTTCTCTTTCCACTGGCGCTTCGTATCTTCTAACTTCTCACGCAAGCGTTGTTCCATATCACGTAAGGAAGCAGCTTTTTCAAATTCTTGACTTTGTACAGCTGCATCTTTTTCTTTTCTAATTTCCTCAAGCTTCACTTCAAGCTCTTTTAAATTTGGTGGTGTTGTATAAGAGCGTAAGCGAACCTTAGAAGCAGCTTCATCAATTAAATCAATTGCTTTATCTGGTAAGAAACGATCTGTAATATAACGATCTGAAAGCTTTACAGCTGCATCAATTGCATCATCTGTAATAGATACGCGGTGATGTGCCTCATAGCGATCACGTAAACCTTTCAAGATTTGAGTTGATTCATCTAAACTTGGCTCATCAACATGGATTGGTTGGAAACGTCTCTCTAAAGCCGCGTCTTTTTCAATATATTTGCGATATTCATCTAACGTTGTCGCCCCAATACATTGTAACTCCCCGCGAGCTAAAGAAGGTTTTAAAATGTTCGATGCATCAATAGCACCTTCTGCTCCACCTGCACCAATTAATGTATGAAGTTCATCAATAAATAGAATAATATTTCCTGCCTGACGGATTTCATCCATTACTTTCTTCAAACGATCTTCAAATTCACCACGATATTTCGTTCCAGCTACCACTGTACCCATATCTAATGTCATAACACGCTTATCTCTTAAAGTTTCAGGAACTTCATTATTTACGATTTGTTGTGCTAATCCTTCAGCAATCGCCGTTTTACCTACACCAGGCTCTCCAATTAATACAGGATTGTTTTTTGTTCTACGGCTTAACACTTCAATTACACGTTGAATTTCTTTACCACGTCCAATAACAGGGTCTAAACGATTTTCACGTGCAACAACTGTTAAATCACGTGCTAAGCTATCCAGTGTTGGTGTATTTGCATTTGTTGAAGAACCACCTTGGTGACCTGAACTTGCTTCATTACTTCCAAGAAGTTGCAATACTTGTTGTCTTGCCTTATTTAGGCTAACACCTAAGTTATTTAAAACACGTGCCGCTACACCTTCACCTTCACGGATTAAACCAAGTAAGATATGTTCTGTTCCAACGTAAGAATGACCTAATTTACGAGCTTCATCCATAGACAACTCAATAACCTTTTTAGCACGCGGTGTATAATGTACCGTTTGAGACGCTTCTGTTCCGCGTCCAATTAACGCTTCTACTTCTTTTTGAACTTTCTCTGGACTTAATCCTAGAGCAATCAACGCTTTTGCTGCAATTCCTTCCCCTTCGCGTACAAGCCCAAGTAAAATATGTTCTGTTCCAATATTATTATGCCCAATGCGAATTGCTTCCTCTTGAGATAAAGCTAATACTTTTTGTGCTCTTTCTGTAAATCTTCCAAACATCATAGAAATCGCCTCCTACTTGCGCTTAGTTTTTTTCAATACGTAATCGCTCACGGATTAAGGTTGCTCTTCGATAATCTCTTTCTTCTGGTCCTAAAGGTCCTCCTGCATATTGTTGTAAAATGCCTGGTTGTGTAAGGACCATTAGCTCAGTCAAAATATTTCTCGATACACCTTTTATATATCCTAAATCAATACCAAGTCGTACATCTGATAAGCAAGTGGCTGCTTCCGCAGATTGAATTAACCGACTGTTTGCTAGTATGCCATAAGAGCGATAAACTTTATCTTCAAGCTCAATGCTTGAATTTTGTACAATTAATTCTCTAGCCATTTTTTCTTGTTGTATGATTTGTTGAATGACACTCTTTAAATCTGCAATAATATCTTCTTCAGATTTTCCTAGCGTCATTTGATTTGACACTTGAAATATATTACCTAACGCTTCGCTACCTTCACCGTATATTCCTCTTACTACTAACCCTAATTTCTGAATTACTTGTATAATACGGCTAATTCTTTTCGTTAAAACAAGTCCCGGTAAGTGAATCATTACAGAAGCCCTTAATCCAGTACCAACGTTAGTAGGACAACTTGTAATATATCCAAGTGATTCATCAAAAGCATATTCAACCTCTTCCTCTATCCAATTATCTATTTGATTGGCACTTTGAAGAGCCTCTGATAATTGCAATCCTGAAAATAAGCACTGAATCCGAATATGGTCTTCTTCATTAAGCATAACACTAATATGTTCGCTTTCTGACAATAGACATGCTCCATATTCTGTTCCTGCAAGGTTAGGACTAATTAAATGCTTTTCAACTAATACTCTCCTTTGAAGAGGTGTTAATTCATTCATTTTTAATAGTTCAAACTCTCCAAAAGGTTCTACCGTTTTATTTATAAATTCCTTTTTAAATAATTCATGAATCTGTTTAGCTTCTTCTTCGCTTTGCATAGTAGAGAATTGATATTTTTTAAAATTACGAGCCAAACGAATTCGACTACTTAAAACAATATCAGAATCAGGGCCATCCCCCTTCATCCATGGACTAATCGCTTCATTCATAATTTTGTCCAGTGACATAGAACTATTCCCCCTCTCTATGCTCACTAAGCTGATTTTCAAGACCTCGAATTTTATCCCTTACTTCAGCAGCTTTCTCAAACTCCTCTTTCTGTACGTATTGTTTCAGAATGAGTTTTAGTTCATCTAATTCTTTCTTTAAGTGAACATTTCCTTCTATACGTTCCGGAATTTTTCCACAATGATCTGTATGTCCCCCGTGAAGACGTTTTAATAATGGCTTTAAATGTTCCTTAAATGTATCGTAACAAGAAGCACATCCAAAGCGTCCCACCTTTGTAAATTGTTCATATGTCATCTTACAATCTGGACATCTTAATATACTTGTATTTGAAAACCCGTTTTTTCCTTCTTCAAACATTGTTGATTCACCGTGTAATAACCCAGCAAATAAATCATGAAATGAAAAGTTAGACTGCGATGATTGAAAGAAAGACGTATAGCCACTTTGTTCTGCACATTGCTCACAAAGATGAACTTCCGCCTTCTTTTCGTTGATTACTTTTGTATAATGTAAAGTTGCTGGTCTTATATTACAGTTTTGACAAGTCATCACTATCCCCACCTTTATAACAGGAACGATCTATCTCATAGTACTTTTCATACATTACTAGATGGTTCACTTTCCTTTATTCGTTTAAATAAAAGTGCGTGTTCTTTTTTCAAAACCTCTACAATATTTAACTACCTTATCTCTTAGTTATTATTCTTTTACAACAGCTGTATTTATTTATATTTCAGTGTTCTTAACATTGCGCATAATATTCGAGCCCTAAGTTCATCTCGAGAAGGAACATCCATTGATAATACAGAACGATCTAGTACACTTAGCATAAGTTTAGCTTCACGATTTGTTATGATTCCCTCTTCTATTAAACGTATAATCATACTCTCTGCATTCCCTTGTGCAATGCTATGATCAATCATATGAAGCATTTGATCAATAATGTCTATATCATCATGCAGTTTGACTTTTATAATGCGAATGTAACCTCCTCCACCACGTTTACTTTCTACTACAAATCCTCTTTCTAACGTAAAACGGGTATTGATTACATAATTGATTTGAGATGGTACGCACTCGAATCGATCCGCAATCTCATTTCTTTTGATTTCAATCACATTATTATTACTTAAGTCAATAACTTGCTTTAGATATTGCTCAATGATATCAGATATATTTCTCATTTATCCGCCACCTTTATTGACTTTGACTATCTTTGACTTTAATTATATACGTATTAATAAAATTTGCAACTCTTTTGCTTATTCACTATCCTAGCCACGTTCCCTTGTATTTAATCAAAATAATTATTATTTAAACACATTTTTTAATTACTATGGATTATAAAAGAAAACACGAAAAAACACGAGTCATTTGACTCGTGTTTAGTTGCTTGGCGACGTCCTACTCTCACAGGGACAAGGTCCCAACTACCATCGGCGCTAGAGAGCTTAACTTCCGTGTTC
>NZ_JBNTQO010000027.1:0-55752 GCF_050630465.1 Bacillus basilensis
CCCACAGAAAAATCCCCTCCATAGTAAACAGGTTAATGTGCTTTCTTTTTCCTGTCTACTATAAGGGGATCATATCAAAACAGTAGGCTCTTTCTTATGTTTATTTATTTCACTTCAACCCGCTGTCCTACAGTAAGTGTTTTCGGCTTTATATTTACGAAACAAATACTCACTACAATAAATAATAGTCCGATGAATAGGCTAATAGTAATGGCCTCATGTAAGAAAATTGAACTTACAATTATAGCGATTAGAGGAATGAGAAATGTATAAGCCCCAACTTTACTTGCTTCACCAGCTCCAACGAGTGTGAAGTATGCAAGCCACCCCATTGCAATAACAAAGAATGAAATAAATAGTAGTACACTAACAAATGGCATACTCCAAGCGATACTAGACCAACTTTCAAATTCTGAGCCAAATCCGACTAAACAAAGACCGCCGATCAGAAGCTGAAGTGTTACCATCCAAATGGCATTCACACGGTGACCAGTTTTCTTAATAAATACTGTTCCAAGTGCCCAGCCAATAGCACATCCTAATGCAAGAAGGATTCCAATGACAGAAATATGTCCAGTTAAACTACTAGAGCTAATAACTCCTACACCAATAAATCCGAGTACAAGCCCGAAAATTTTTAAACCGTACATTGATTCTTCAAGCCATATCCACGAGAAAATACCAAGTAAAACAGGTTGTAGAAATACGATGGCGGAAAATAGACCAGCAGGCATATATTGAAGACCAACAGTTTGTAACCCGTAAAATATAATGATGTTAAGTAAAGAAGAAATAACGTATAAATGCCAAGTTTCTTTTAAATGTAATTCTTTATATTTTGGTAGAGCGAAAAGGAGTAAAATGAATCCTCCAATTAAAGTTCGAATGCCTGCAAATAAAACGGGTGGTGTATAATGCAGGGCAAACTTAGATAAAGGCCAATTGATTCCCCACATAAAAACGAGGAAGGTAAGGATTATGGCCGTCTTAGTTCGAGAAAGCTGTGTCACTGTAAGACCTCCTTGATGTTATTCATTTCATTATGATATGATATCGGCTGTGATAAATAAAATGAATCTTTTTTATGAGGAGTATAAGTGATTAGTTATGACCATTACACAACTTCAAGTGTTAATAAAAACTGTTGAGTTAGGTAGTTTTACGAAGGCTGCCAGAGTGTTAAATATGACGCAGCCCGCGGTTAGCCATGCGATTTCAAGTATTGAGTTAGAATTAGGGGTTACGATTCTTATACGGGATAAACGAAAAGGGCTAATCGTTACCGATGTTGGAAATAGAATTCTTGTACATATTAGAGAAATTTTGAACGGTGTTGAGAAGATTGAACAAGAAGTTGCGATGGAGAAGGGGCACGAAGTTGGGACGATTCGAATTGGGAGTTTTCCGAGTGCTTCTGCCCATTTTTTACCCAAAATGATAAACCTTTTTAAGGAGAAGTATCCGAACTTAGAAGTCGTTCTTTGTGAAGGAACAATTAAAGAAGTTGAAGATTGGTTAGTATCGAGAGTTGTTGATATAGGAATTGTTATTTTGCCTAATAAAGATATGGAGATTGTCCCATTAACAAAGGGGAAAATGGTTGTTATCTTAAGAGAGGATCATCCTCTTTGTAAGAAGGACTCTATTGCAATTAATGATTTAGAGAATGAACCGATCATATTATGTAAGGGCGGATATGAACCACCCATTATCGATATGTTTAAACAAGCCAACGTACCACTTCGAGCTGAGTATATAATTTCGACAGTTACTACAGCTTTAAATATGATTCAAGAAGGATTAGGCATTGCAATATTAGCTGAATTATCTTTAACGAATTTACCCAAAAATGTGCAAACAAGAGAATTGGAACCACAAGTATGGAGAGAAATTGCTTTAGCTGTTCCTTCATTAAAGGATTCTTCAATCGCTGTGCAGCTATTTATTGAAGAATTTCAAGCGCTATTTGCAGAATAAAAAGAGGTGTCTCATATATCATAATGGGACACTTTTTAATTTGTTTATAAAAAATCTATGAAAAGGATTGACTTATCTTCTTGTTGTAACTATAATGATTACATCGAGGTGGTGATCATGATGAAAATTAGTAGCCGCTTTTCTATAGCTGTTCATATTTTATCTATTTTGAAAAACAATCCATCTTCAGTTTGTACTTCAGACTATATAGCTGAAAGTGTAAATACGAATCCAGTAGTCATTCGTAAAATTATGTCGTACTTGAAGCAAGTTGGTTTTGTTTACGTAAACCGAGGTCCAGGTGGCGCAGGGTTATTAAAGGATTTACATGAAATCACGTTGTTAGATGTGTATCATGCGGTAAATGTAGTGGAAGAGGATAAATTATTTCATATTCATGAGCAACCAAATCCAGATTGTCCAATTGGAGCAAATATTCAAGCTGTATTAGAAGTTATATTAATACAAGCGCAATCCGCGATGGAAGAAGTTTTGAGAAATATTACGATGGAGCAGCTGTTTGAAACTTTGCAAGAAAAAATGAATGCTTAAATAATATTTATATTTTTTTAATATAAATGTAACCTATACGGTTACAACTATAAAGGTAAGGTGTAAAAGTTATGACTGTAAAAATGAAAGTATACTCAGATTTTATATGTCCATTTTGTTTTTTAGCAAAAGGTCCATTAGATGAAGTAGCGAAAGAGAAAGATGTAGAAATTGAATGGATGCCATTTGAGTTGCGCCCAAGTCCCTATTCAAAAATAGATCCATGGAATGAGCCAGAAAAATTAGGTTCATGGGATGCTTTCATTCTTCCAACTGCGAAGAAATTAGGAATCGATATGCGTTTGCCACGTGTTTCTCCGCATCCATATACACATTTAGCTTTTGAAGGGTGTCAATTTGCGAAAGAACGTGGACTAGGAAATGAATATCATCACCGCGTATTCACAGCATTTTTCCAAGAAGAGCAAAACATTGAAGATATTGATGTGTTAACAAAATTAGCAGTAGAAGTAGGACTTCCTGAAGCTGAATTTAAAGATGCTTTAGTAACTCGCAAATATAAAGAAAAGCATCAAGAAGCAATACAGCATGCATATGATGAAGCGAATATTATGGCTGTTCCAACTGTCATGATTGGGGATGAAGTCATTCAAGGTCTTGCTAGTAAAGAAACGTTACAAAGAGTTATTGATAAAGAAATTGAAAAGGATAAAACAAATTCATTTGAAGGCATGCAATGTAGTACAGATGGATATTGCTAATTCGCTTGTTATGAAATAACAAAATAAATAATAAAACAAATATTTGGAGGAATTATTATGTCAGCAACTACAACAAACTTAAAAGAAGCAATCGTGAACCGTCGTTCCATTCGTAAAGTAACAAAAAATGATGCAATTACGAAAGAAAGAATTGAAGAAGTATTAAAAACAGCTTTACACGCACCAACATCTTTCAATATGCAAAGTGGTCGTATGGTTGTATTAATGGATGGAGAGCATGAAAAGTTTTGGGATATTGTTAAAGAAACACTAAGAGCCCGCGTACCAGCAGAAAACTTTGAAGCGACTGTAGAGAGATTAAAAGGTTTCCATGCAGGTGTTGGGACTGTGTTATTCTTTGAAGATCAAGCTACTGTAGAAAAAATGCAAGAAAATGCACCATTATATAAAGATCAGTTCCCATTCTGGTCTCATCAAGGAAATGCGATGTTACAACATACTGTGTGGATGCTATTATCTGCTGAAGGAATTGGGGCGTCATTACAACATTACAACCCAATCGTAGATGCTGAAGTGAAAGAAACTTGGAACATTCCGGCAGAGTGGAGCTTAGTAGGACAAATGCCATTTGGTGAACCAAACGAACAACCAGGAGAAAGAACGTTCTTGCCTACTGAAGATGTAGTGAGATTTTATTAAGAAATACAATATGTAACGAGAAGGAAGCTGTGCTTAAAAACAGCTTCCTTTTTTGTAGTGGTGTTAATTTATGCGCATTTAGGGAAGAAATATAAGAAATAATCCGGTGAGAAGGGAATTAGAAAAATGAATGATGAGAAAAAATATACAGTGGTAGGTACTGATGTTGAGGAAGTAAAGCGTTTAAATAAAAATTCAGGGTTAACGTATAATCAAGTGAAAGAAATGTTAGCGAAGCAAATGCAAAAAAAGAAGTAATTAGATTGAAATCTTTCATTTTTTCATTTAGCATTTTGATTGGAGAGAGTTAAGTAAAAGGTAACTCTCTTTTTCGTATAGCTAAGCATCTTATAGAGTGGAGGAAGCAACATGAAGAAATGGGTAAAGGTAACGCTGTCTATCGCTGGAGGCATTGTCTTATTAGTGTGTGCCGGCGGATATTACGTGTATAAAATTTTTTTTCCAAAGGAACCTGAGCGTATTGTATATGATAAAGAAAGAGTGTTGAAACCGATACATAATCAGCTTAAAGGAATCAATATAGAAAATGTAAAGATAAAAGAAAAAGAAGTCGTAAATGCGACTGTAGATGAGCTTCAAAAAATGATTGATGATGGAAAGTTGTCATATGAAGAATTAACGAGTATTTATCTCTTTAGAATACAAGAACATGATCAAAATGGAATATCATTAAATTCTGTTACAGAGATAAACCCTAATGCGATGGAAGAAGCAAGAAAGTTAGATCAAGAGCGAGGTAGAAACAAAAAGTCGAATTTATATGGTATTCCTGTCGTTGTAAAAGATAATGTACAGACGGAAAAAGTGATGCCGACTAGTGCAGGAACGTATGTATTAAAAGATTGGATTGCAGATGAGGATGCGACGATTGTGAAGAAGTTGAAAGAAGAAGGTGCTTTTGTTTTAGGAAAAGCGAATATGTCTGAATGGGCAAATTATTTATCCTTTACAATGCCTAGCGGATATAGCGGGAAAAAAGGACAAAATTTGAATCCGTACGGTCCGATTACGTTTGATACATCAGGATCAAGCTCTGGATCTGCTACAGTAGTTGCGGCAGATTTTGCGCCGCTTGCAATCGGGACAGAAACGACTGGATCAATTGTAGCACCAGCGACGCAGCAATCAGTAGTTGGATTACGTCCATCACTAGGTATGGTGAGTAGATCAGGCATTATTCCGTTAGCTGAAACGCTTGATACAGCAGGGCCGATGGCAAGAACGGTAAAGGATGCGGCAACGTTATTTAACGCAATGGTAAGTTATGATGAAAAAGATACTATGACAGAAAAAATGAAAGAAAAAGAAAGAATTGATTATACGAAGGATTTATCAATAGATGGATTGAAAGGGAAAAAAATAGGGGTTCTTTTTTCAATAGATCAACAAGATGAGAATAGAAAGAAAGTAGCAGAAAAGATTAGAAAAGACCTTCAAGATGCAGGTGCGATATTGACTGATGATATTCAGTTAAACAGCGAGGGTGTAGATAATCTGCAAACATTAGAATATGAATTCAAACATAATGTTAACGATTATTTTTCACAGCAAAAAAATGTACCGGTAAAATCGTTAGAAGAGATTATAGCGTTTAATAAAAAGGATAGTAATAGACGAATAAAATATGGACAAACATTAATTGAGGCGTCTGAAAAATCTGTTATAACGAAAGATGAGTTTGAAAAAGTAGTGCAAACGAGTCAAGAAAATGCAAGAAAAGAGCTAGATAGATATTTAGTAGAAAAAGGTTTGGATGCTTTAGTTATGATTAACAACGATGAAGTTCTTCTATCAGCTGTAGCTGGCTATCCAGAATTAGCGGTGTCAGCAGGATATGATAACAATGGAGAGCCAGTAGGTGCAGTGTTTGTCGGGAAGCAATTCGGTGAGAAGGAACTGTTCAATATTGGTTATGCGTATGAACAGCAGTCTAAAAATAGAAAACCACCTGAATTGTAAAAGGGTAAACGAAAAAAAGAGCTCCATTGAAGTAAGTAGGTGGCTAATGTAAATAGAATCTAACAATATAAAAAGAAAAAAAGGATTCTTTCTAATTAGTAAGAAAGATTGTCTATAGAAGTTCATAAAATGTAATATATTCAATTTCCATCCACTGAAGGGGGAGGTTAAATCTTAATGAATGAAGTGAAAAATTTCTTTCGAAGTAGAGGGTTTCAACGGTTTCTCGTTTTAATAATAGTAGCGTTAGTATTATATGGATTAAAAAGTATGATCAATTTAATATTAATTACGTTTATACTGACATTTTTAATGGATCGTTTTCAACGTTTTATTTCAAAGAAATTGAAAGTGAATCGGAAAATTGTTATCGCCTGTTTGTATATCATATTAGTTTCCTTTATTGGCACGACATTGTATAAATATTTACCTGTGTTAACGATACAAATTTCACAATTGATTTATCAATTTAAATTGTTTTTTCAAAACCCACCTGATAATGAAATCATTAAATATGCACTTTCGACAATTAACGGAATGGAAGTATCAAAATATATAGAACAAGGTGTAGATGTCATATATCAATCGATTGCAAATATAGGAAAAGTCAGTTTGCAAATATTACTCTCACTTATTTTAAGTTTATTTTTCTTGTTAGAAAAAGAACGCATAATATCATTTACTTCGAAATTTAAAGATAGTAGTCTGAAGGTTTTTTATGAGGAGATTGCATATTTTGGTGAAAGGTTTGCAAGATCGTTCGGTAAAGTAATTGAAGCGCAGTTTTTAATTGCAGTTGTAAATTGTATTCTTACTGTCATTGCATTAATTGTTTTAGGATTTCCGCAGCTTCTCGTATTAGCTGTCATGATTTTCTTACTTGGATTAATCCCTGTTGCCGGGGTAATCATTTCCTTGTTTCCACTTTGTATTATTGCATATAACGTAGGCGGAGTTATGTACGTTGTATACATACTTGTGTTCATTACAGTAATCCATGCTCTTGAAAGTTATTTTTTAAACCCGAAGTTTATGTCTGCGAAAACGAATTTACCAATCTTTTATACATTTATGATTCTCATCTTTTCAGAACATTTCCTCGGAATCTGGGGGCTTATTATCGGGATACCAATCTTCATCTTTTTCTTAGATGTACTTGATGTAAATAATGAGGAATCGATTAAAAAATAGAAAATAAACAAAAAAGCAATCCAAAATAAATTGGATTGCTTTTTATTATGCATATTAAAGAACTGGAGCCATTGTTTCTTTCAGCACTTGAACAGAGTGATCGAATTTTAATTCTTCTTCTTCGCTTAATTCTACTTCTAAAATTTCACGAACACCGCTGCGATTTAATACAGCAGGTACACCGATATACACATCTTTTTGACCGTATTGACCTTCCAAATATGCTGAGACAGTTAATACACTATTTTCGTCGTTTAAAATCGCTTTAGTAACACGTAAAAGTGACATACCAATACCATAGTAAGTTGCGCCTTTTCGCTCGATAATATGGTAAGCTGCATCACGAACGTTTATGAAGATTTTGTCTAAATCTTCTTGTGTGTATGTGTTGTCTTTATCAAGAAGCGTTTGTAGTTTTTGAATACCAACTGATACGTGACTCCAAACAGGAAGTTCGGTATCACCATGTTCACCGATTATATAAGCATGAATGTTGTGTGGACCAATATTGAAGTACTCACCTAACATATAGCGGAAACGAGCAGAATCAAGTGTTGTACCAGAACCAATTACGCGTTCTTTCGGTAAACCAGATTCTTTCCAAGTTACGTAAGTTAAAATATCGACAGGGTTAGTTGCGATTAAGAAAATACCATCAAATCCGCTATCCATAATGCTACGAACGATTTGTTTGAAGATTTTCGCGTTTTTCTCAACTAAATCTAAACGTGTTTCGCCTGGTTTTTGTGGTAATCCAGCCGTAATGACTACAAGATCAGCATCTTTACAATCTTCGTAGCTGCCTTTCCATACTCTAGTTGGAGCTGGAGCAAATGGAACTGCATGACTTAAATCCATTGCTTCTCCTTCAGCTTTTGCCTCGTTTACATCAACTAAAACAAATTCTTCAGCTACAGCTTGGTTAATCATGCAGTAAGCATAACTACATCCAACTGCTCCTGTTCCTACTAATACAACACGGTTAATACCTTTTTTCATTTCAAAATTCCTCGCAATTTCATTGATTTTATTATGTAAGATAATACGTCTTACTTCTATAGATTTATATCTAGTTTATTACATTTTATAAAAGATATTCAAGTATTTGAAAATGTATCCGTGCAATTTCTTGCATAAAACATAGGAAGTAAGTTAACCGAATATAATGCAATAAAATCCTTTATTGAAGGGGAAAAGGCCATGATGCAGCCATTAACGATGGAAAGAATGCTTCATATTATTAATGTGGGGCTCGTTAAAACGAAGAATCCAAAGCAGATTATTATTGTTGGTGCAGGAATTTCAGGATTAGTTGCAGCATCGTTATTGAAAGAAGCAGGGCATAAAGTAACAATTTTAGAAGCGAATAATCGAATAGGCGGAAGAATATATACGATCCGTGAACCGTTTAGCAGAGGTTTATATTTTAATGCAGGACCAATGCGAATTCCTGATACACACAAGTTAACTTTAGCTTACATTCGTAAATTCAAATTACCGTTAAATCTTTTTATAAATAAAACCGCTTCAGATATTATTTATACGAATAATATTAAAACGAGATTAAGCATATTCGAAAAAAATCCAAGTATACTTGGATATCCTATTTTAGAGAGCGAAAAAGGTAAAACGGCAGAAGAGTTAATGTTAGAGGTATTAGAACCGATTCTAAATTATATTAAGAAAGATCCTAATAAGAATTGGAGTATTGTTGAGAAAAAGTATAAAGCATATTCGCTCGGCACATTTTTAACTGAATATTATTCAGACGGTGCAATAGATATGATTGGTGTACTTCTTGATATGGAAGCGTATATGGGAATGTCTTTAATTGAAGTATTACGAGAAATGGTCTTCTTTACTTCAACGACGAAATATTATGAGATAACGGGCGGGATAGATGCATTACCAAAAGCATTTTTATCGCAGTTAAATGAGAATATATTTATGCGGTATAAGGTTGAAAAAATTATACAAGAAAATAGCAAAGTGATGATGCAAGTAAACCATGAACAAACTATTGAGAGATTTATGGTTACAGGTGATGTTGCAATTGTTACGATCCCATTTTCAGCTTTACGTTTTGTTGAAATTCAGCCTTACAATCTATTCTCTTATTATAAAAGACGAGCAATTCGTGAATTAAATTATATTGCTGCAACTAAAATTGCGATAGAGTTTAAAAGTAGATTTTGGGAAAGAGTGGGGCAATGTGGCGGTAAATCTATTACAGATTTACCTATACGGTTTACATATTATCCGAGTTATGGCATTCATACACCAGGGGCAGCTACCGTTTTAGCGAGTTATACGTGGGCAGATGAGGCGTTAACATGGGATAGTTTACCGAATAGTAAACGCATTCGTTATGTATTAAAAAATTTAGCGGAAATATACGGTGACATCGTTTATAGTGAGTTTGTTACAGGGGCATCTTTTAGCTGGAGTCAAAATCCGTATTCTTGCGGCGCATTTACAGCTTTCGAACCGGGCCAAGAACTCGAGTTATTTCCGTATATTACACCACCATCTGGGAAAGTGCATTTTGCCGGAGAGCATACGACATTAACACATGGGTGGATGCAAGGAGCAATAGAGTCTGGAATTCGAGTTGCATATGAAGTAAATGAACAGTGAAGATATATTTACAAATCACCACTCTTTTAATAAAATAATAAATATAAATCGTAATTATTACGCTTTGAATACGTTTTGAAATAAAGAAATGGATGGTTGATCAAATGAATAAAGTAGAAATTCATATATTAGGTGGCTTTTTAGGTAGTGGAAAATCAACATTATTACAAAATTTATTGTTAGCGGAGAAAAAGAAGAATAGAAAAGTTGCAGTGTTGATGAATGAGATTGGTGAGTACTCAGTAGATACAGATATTATTGGAAAAGAGAATGTTTTAAGGGAGCTTCTTAAAGGGTGTATTTGTTGTACGCTAAAAGAAGAGCTTGAAATACAATTACATTCGTTATATCAGCAAGAAAGACCAGATGTCATTTATATAGAAACGACAGGTGTTGCGCATCCAATTGAAGTGTTAGATGCATGTGTATCACCAATTTTAGCACCTTTCCTAGAAGTGAAATCAATAGTAGTCGTTTTAGATGCAGTAAGGTGGTTAAATCGAAGTGTATTAAGTGCAAACGTTCAGCAATTATTACATGAGCAATTGAAGTTTGGTAGCCATATTTTAATTAATAAATCAGATTTACTAACATTTGCGGATAAGAACAAAGTAATTGAAGAAGTGAAAGCAATAAATAATCATGCGAAATTGTTTGAAACAAAGTATTGTAATATATCTTTAGAGGATATAGAAGAAGTTGAATTTACGAATGATGGGGAACATGAGACACTACATGTAAAACAGCATTTACATATACAAACGATGACATATCAATTTACGAAATCAATTGATCAAGATAAATTATACGAATGGCTTTCGAATTTACCAGATAGTATTTATCGTGTGAAAGGTTTTGTGAAATTTCATGGGGACAAATATCCTCACTTATTCCAATACTCGTTCGGGGTACCGACTTTACTGGAACAAGACTTCGGTTTCCCAACGAACCTGGTAGTAATAGGGGAAGGGCTAGATAAGAAACAATTGGCTGAAGGGTTAGAGAAAGTGGAACTTAATTCTAATTAAGGTTAAAGGAGCTGCTCCACAAGTCGGTGAAACCGACTTGTGGGCAGCCTTTTTATTTCTTATGAGTAACCATTTAGCTACTTGTATTCATGTTAAATAGTCACTCTTTTAGTATTTTCGTTTTCCAAGATAAACATTTACACTAGTACTAGAGTCTCTTCTAAATTCAATTTTGCGACCATCTAATTCTATTGTTCGAGAGCTTGCAGTAGGATTTTTAATTAGACTATACAGATAATCTGCTTTAGTTGGTAGTAGTGTATTTAGGATTTTTTTCACCGGCTCGTTTAATACAGGATCATCACTATGAATAGACATTCTATATGCACTGTCATCATAGGGAGAAAAATTAAAATGCATAATGCCATCATATGTTTGACCAGTTTTACTGAATACATAGCTATAATCGGTTTTTAAAAACCCAGAATCAATCAGTATATTCTCAATTTCTTTATACTTATCCTCATCTTTCGCAGGAATAGAATCAGGAACAAAATGAGGACTTACATTAATTGTGCTATACATAAACTTTGCAAATTGTTCTCTTGTTACATTCAGTTTCCCGCCATATTGATAGTTTCCAATTCCGTTTGTAATACCATTACTATACAATGAACGAACAGAGTTTGTTGCCCAATGATTATTTGGAACATCATAGAAAAGATCGTTTGTTTTTACAGGTAAATGAAACGCTTTTTGTAAGATAACAGCCATTTCATATCGAGTTAATGTATCATCAGGTCTAAACTTGTCAGTGTTATTGTCCCCTGTCATGATTCCTTTTTGAGCAACTGCTTTAATATTGTTTTCAAACATATGCCCATGAATATCAGAGAAATGTTTACTTATAGATCCGGTATTTTCTAGTTTTAAGTATCTTGAAATAATCGCAGCTACTTGCCCACGAGTTACATTGTCCCCAAATCCAAATTTTCCGTTACCATAACCATTCATGACCTTTTGTTCAGTTAAATGGTCAATCGAATCTTCAGACCAATGCCCTTTTGGTACATCGATGAAACGTTCAGTTTGTGCATGAGCATTCGTTGCGCCGAATAATGTGGCGGTAATTAAGCCTGTTGCAAGTACATGTTTAAAATTCATTATGATTCCTCCTAAGTATATAAAACAATAGTTTCTCACTCATATCCGATGCTTATAAGTGATAATCAATTATATATTATATTACTATATTACGGTTTTGTAAAATACGGATTTACTTTCATAATATTGCTTAAATGTATATGTTGTTATGAGAGGGCGGGAAGTGTAAAAAAGTCAACTGACGAGGCATTTATATGTTCTGATTAGGAATGCGTTATAAAATTCTCACTAATTAATAGCTAGTCAAAAAAGCCAATCTTTATTGGGTTATAGAAAAACAGTTGCAGATTTTGTCTAACGATAATAATTGTAAAATTCAGAAATATATTTATAATCAAATCTAAGAGGTGATTCAGGTGTCAGAAAAAACAATAATGGATGTAAAAAACTTAACAACAAAAGGGTTAGAAACGAGAGAGAAGTTATTGTGTGCTGCAGAAGAGGTGTTTGGTAGTAAAGGGTATTACGAGGCTTCTATCGTGAATATTACACAAGAAGCAAAGGTAGCGCACGGAACTTTCTATAATTACTTTCCATCTAAAAAAGATATATTTGATGAATTAATTCGCAGATTGAACCGTGAGTTACGCTTAATTATTAAAGAAGAAATGAAGGGGATATCAAGTTACGAAGAGGCACAAAGAAGAGGTTTTCAAGCATTTTTTCGATGGGTGAAAGATCGTCCTAATCTATATAACATTGTACAACAGGCGGTAGTTGTTGATGATAACTTATATAGATGGTACTATGCAAAGCTCGCAAATGGATTTTTAAAAAGTTTATCAGCTGGTATGGAAGCGGGAGAGTTTAAACAACTTGATAAAGAAACAATTGCGTATTGTCTTATGTCAATTGGTCAATTTCTAGGAATGCGATGGGGTTATTGGGAAGAGAAAGATGTTCCGGAAGATGTATTTGAAGCAGCGATGTCATTAATATTTGAAGGATTGAGAAAGAGATAAGGGAGTGGGGAAAATATGCAAGGCATTGCTTATTGGATTGAAAAACGGGCCTATTTACATCCAGATCGCATTGCCATTATTACAGATGAGGAGGAAATGACATATAAACAGTTACATGAGTATGTAAATAAAGTAGCCGCATATTTAATTTACGATTTACATGTGCAAAAAGGAGAAAGGATAGCTATTTTATCGCAAAATAGCTTGGAATATATTGTGCTTTTGTTTGCTATTGCAAAGGTAGAATGTATTGCTGTTCCACTAAATATACGGTTAACAGAAAATGAGCTTATATTTCAGTTGAAAGATAGTGGAACAACAGTTTTATTTGTAGAGGAAACATTTCAAAATATGGCATTGTCAATGCAGAAGGTATCGTATGTACAAAGAGTTATTTCGATTACAAGTTTAAAAGAAATAGAAGATAGAAAAATTGATAACTTTGAAGAGATAAATGAAAGCGCATCCTTTATTATATGTTATACCTCAGGGACAACTGGAAAACCGAAAGGAGCTGTACTTACACAAGAAAATATGTTTTGGAATGCGCTAAATAATACATTTGCGATTGATCTAACTATTCACGATCGCTCCATTGTATTACTGCCTTTATTTCATATTGGTGGGATTGGCTTATTCGCATTTCCAACTTTATTTGCAGGTGGTGTAATCATTGTTCCGAGAAAATTTGAGCCAACTACAGCTCTTTCCATGATAGAAAAACATAAAGTGACTGTAGTGATGGGAGTACCTACAATTCATCAAGCATTAATGAATTGTGAGAATTTTGAAACTGTAAATTTGCAATCAGTTCGCTGGTTTTATAACGGTGGTGCTCCGTGTCCAGAAGAGTTGATGAGAGAATTTATAGATAGAGGATTTTTATTTGGTCAAGGCTTTGGTATGACTGAAACATCACCAACCGTATTTATGCTTTCAGAAGAAGATGCAAGACGTAAAGTAGGCTCAATTGGAAAACCAGTTTTGTTTTGTGATTATGTACTTATTGATGAAAACAAAAATAAAGTTGAGATTGGTGAAGTTGGAGAGTTACTTATAAGAGGGCCAAATGTAATGAAAGAGTATTGGAATCGGCCAGATGCAACAAAAGAAACGATTCAAGATGGTTGGTTATATACGGGAGATTTAGCTAGAGTTGATGAAGATGGTTTTGTATACATTGTCGGTAGAAAAAAAGAAATGATAATTTCCGGTGGTGAAAATATTTATCCACTTGAAGTAGAGCAAGTCATTAATAAGCTTTCGGACGTATATGAGGTAGCGGTCGTTGGTAGGCAACATGTAAAGTGGGGAGAGACTCCAATCGCCTTTATTGTGAAAAAGAGTAGCAGTGTATTAACTGAAAAGGAAGTCATTGAACATTGTCGTTTATTTCTAGCAAAATATAAAATACCGAAAGAGATTATTTTTCTAAAAGAATTGCCTAAAAATGCAACTGGTAAAATTCAAAAAGCACAGTTAGCAAATCAATTGAAAAGTAGGTGAAGAGATGACGATGTACAGCACGGGTCAAAAGGCGTCATGTAGTAAAACAATAACAGAAACGGATTTTGTATTATTTGCAGGTTTAAGTGGGGATTTTAATCCAATCCATATTGATCATGAGTATGCGAAGCAAACTAGATTTAATCAAAGAATAGCACATGGTTTACTAACTTCTAGTCTATTATCGCAATTGCTTGGTATTCATTTACCTGGAAAAGGATCCGTTTATATGGAGCAAACTATTAAATTTACAGCGCCAGTTTTTATAGGAGATACAATTACAGCAACGGCTACAGTACAAGAATTTATGATAGAAAAGAGAGTTTTGAAATTGTTAACGGAGTGTCATAACCAAAAAGGAGATTTAGTATTAACAGGTGTAGCTACTATGATGGTGCCAAAAGAAGGAGGAGTAGTCTAATGAATATTGGGATTGAAGCGACTGGTGTTTTCTTCCCCAAAGACGTAGAGACGGCTGCAGACCTATCTAAAAAAACAGGTATCCCTGAGCACATTATTATAGAAAAGTTTGGATTATATGAAAAACATGTGGCAGATGAAACGATGCATGCATCAGATTTAGCTATTGCTGCTGCAAAGCCAATATTATTACAAGTAGATCCTCAATCTATTGATGTAGTCATTTATTTTGGCAGTCCACATAAAGATTACCACGTATGGTCTTGTGCCCCAAAAATTCAGCATGAACTTGGATTGAAAAATGCTTATGCTTTTGAAATTATGAATGTTAGTTCTTGCTTTCCAATCGCTCTCAAAGTCGCAAAAGACATGCTTTACTCCGATAACTCAATTGAAAATATATTATTAGTAGGTGGATGCAAAGAATCTCAAATTGTAGATTATGATAACCCACGCTCGCGTTTTATGTTTAATTTCGCTGATGGCGGAAGCGCAGCTTTAGTGAAAAAAGACGCTAAAAACGGTGGAATATTAGAAAGTGCGATTATAACGGATGGTTCATTTCATGAAGATGTTCGTATCCCAGCTGGTGGATCGAAGCAGGTTGCGAGCTATGATACAGTTGAGAATCGACAACATTATATTGATGTAATAGATCCTATTAATATGAAAGAACGTTTAGACCGGGTTTCAACTCCTAATTTCGACAAGGTGATTCGGGAGGCGTTAAGAAAAAGTGGATATACTCTTAAAGATATTAAAGTATTGTTACCATTGCATACAAAACGTTCTATGTTAATAGAATTGATACAGGGGCTAGGGCTAGCGGAAGAACAAGTCGTATATTTAGATCATTATGGGCATATGTCAGCGCTTGATCCGTGTATTGGCTTACACTTTGCAAATGAACAAGGAAAATTACAGGCCGGAGATATTGCAGTAGTAGTTAGTGCAGGGACTGGGTATACGTGGGCAGCTACTGTGATTAGGTGGTAGTAAAGATGAATTTTATCAAAAAAATTATATGTTGTTTTTTCATTGTTACTGTGAGTCTAGGGATATTTGCTTCTTTAGGAAGTGCCTCTGCTGTAAAATATGTGAAATCATGGGGGAGTGAGCTAGATACTTTTAAGTTATTAAGGACACCAGTGGCGATGGCAAGGGATGCAAAAGGATTTTTGTATGTTGTTGATATGGGGAATAATAGAATTTTGAAAATAGATAAGAATGGAGAAGTTGTTGATGCTATAGGAACTTTAGGTGAAGGTCCGGGACAGTTTAATATGCCATTTGGTATTGCTGTTGATAAAGAAAGTAATATTTTAGTTGCGGATACAGCGAATTATCGTATTCAAAAATTTAATGAGGAGTTTCAATTTATTAAAAGTTGGGGTAGGAAAGGTAAAGGAAGTGAGCAGTTCTCGTTTCCTAGGGAAATTGCAGTAGATAGCGATAACAATTACTATATTACGGATGAATACAATCATCGTATTCAAAAATATAGCCCAGATGGGCAGTTTATTCAAACAATAGGGAGTTATGGAAAGGCGAATGGAAAAATGGCTTTACCACAAGGAATCGCGATAAATAAACAAGACGAGGTCTATATTGCAGACACATATAACAATCGTATTCAAGTGTTTGATAAAAAAGGAGAGTTTCAGCGAGTAATTGGAACAGGAATTGCAGGATTAGGTCCATATCAATTCTACCATCCAAGAGGAATAAATTTTGACTCAACATCTGGATCGCTATATGTAGCAGATACGTATAACAATCGGATAATGAAATTTACAAATAAAGATCAATTTTTATATACAGTAGGTAACTTTCCACAGTTTGTTTATCCTAATCAAGTTCTTCCGGATGGTAAAGGGAATATCTATATAACGGATACGGGAAATAATCGTGTGCTTTTATATAATGAGGTAGGCCTAACAGCGGTAATGAAGAAAACCATAGGTAATGAAAGGAATGGAAATACACAATATGCAGGACCTTATGATGTTGAAAGAGACACGAATGGAAATGTTTTTGTATCTGATTCCTTTAATCATCGAATATTGAAATATAATATATCTGGGAAGATTGTTGGGAAGTGGGGAAGTTTATTTGGTATTGGTGGGCCACTTGGGTTTGGAAGTCTTCCAGGGCAATTTTTTGTTCCAAGACAAATTGCAACGGATCGTTACAATAATGTGTATGTATCTGATTCTGTAAATCATCGCATCCAAAAATTCACTAATTCAGGAATAGTGCTTGCTTCATATGGCTCATTTGGAGTATTACCAGGTTTTTTTCAATTTCCATCTGGAATAGCAATTGATAGTAAAGGAAACATATTTATAGCTGATGCAGAAAATCATCGTATTCAAAAATTCAATCCATTCTTTGTATATATGAAAGAATGGGGGAGAAAGGGAAGTGGAGAGGCAGAGTTTTTTCAACCTATGCAATTAGCAATTGATTCAAAAGATAATGTTTATGTTGTTGATCGGATTAATAATAGGATTCAAAAATTTGATAATGAGGGTAAATTTATTACAAAATGGGGTACAAATCATGGGGCTGGAAACTTAGATCCACTAGAAAATTGGAGAGAGGGTCCAGGAGATCTTTTTTTGCCAATAGGGATTGAAATCGATATAAATAATACGGTTTATGTCACAGATGCTTCTAATAATCGTGTGAATATTTATAATGAAAATGGGGATTTTTTAGAGTCTTTTGGAAGTTTTAATGGTATGTCAGGACAGTTTTTCTCACCACAAGGAATAGATGTAGATAGCCAAGGAAATATAATTATTACAGATGGTTTACTCCAAAGAATTCAATTTTTTAAGAAAGCTAATTAATATTGGAGACTCAAAACACTTGTTAGAAAGGATAGAAGTTTAATAGAGTGGGAGTGCGGAATATGTAGGAATAAAATATTTATATCAAATTGTAAAGGGGTTTAATGGAAAGCGGAGAAGATACATTTATGCTAACAATCTTGTCTATATTATTTGAAGAAAAAGTCATAATTACGGGTGGATAACTTTGGCGTGTTTGACTCTATCAGAAAGAAAAGTATGGGGAGGATCACAATGTCGATGAAAAAACGTAAATGGCTAAGAATGATGGCTACTGGTTGTGTTTTAAGTTCGTTATTCATAACGGCAGCTTGTTCAGGAAAGAAAACAAGTACAGAGGATGAAAAGACGATTAAGGTAGGAGTTCTTGCTTCATTAACAGGTCCATTAGAATCATATGGAAAACAAACAGTGAACGGATTTGAATTAGGGTTGGACTATGCCACGGGCGGCACTGGGAAAGTGGAAGGGAAGAAGATTAAGTTTGTTGTAGAAGATACGGAAACGAAAGCAGAGGTAGCGGTTAAAAAAGCTACGAAGTTATTAGAAGAAGAGAAAGTCGATTTTTTAGTCGGATCGTCTAGCTCAAGTGATACATTAGCAGTTTTACCATTAGCTGAAGAATATGAAAAAATAATGGTCGTAGAACCGGCAGTTGCTGATAGTATTACCGGAAAGAATTGGAATAAGTATGTTTTTAGAACAGGAAGAAGCTCTTCGCAAGATGCGATTGGAGGAGCAGCTGCAATTGCAAAAAAAGATGTAAAGATTGCGACGTTTGCCCCGGATAATGCATTTGGCCGTGAAGGAATTGCGGCATTTAAAGCTGGAGCGAAGAAATTAGGGGCAAATATTGTAAACGAGCAATACGCAGATACAAATTCGACTGACTTCACTGCAAATATTCAAAATATCATTAGCTCAAAACCAGATTATTTATTTATCGTTTGGGCAGGGGCAAACTCACCTTGGAAACAGTTAAAAGATATGAATGTGGAAGCGCAAGGTATTAAAATTTCTACAGGTGCACCAGATATACCGGCATTAAAAACGATGGATGCGTTAGTAGGAATGCAAGGTTTTTCTGTTTATTATCATACACTCCCGAAAAATAAGGTGAATGATTGGTTAGTGGAAGAACATAAAAAACGATTTAATGGTGCGGTGCCAGATTTATTTACAGCAGGAGGAATGTCAGCGGCAATTTCAATTGTAGAAGCTTTAAAGAAAACAAAAGGTGATACAGATGTAGATACATTAATTAAGAAAATGGAAGGAATGGCATTTGATACACCGAAAGGAAAGATGAAGTTTAGAGAAAAAGATCACCAAGCGATGCAGACACTGTATTCTATCACATTGAAAAAGCAGGATGGTGTTGATTATCCAGTGCCAGTATTAGAGCGAGAATTAACGATGAAAGAGACAGAACCACCAGTTCAAAATAAATAGACTGAATTTTCTGTTGTTTTTGTATAAAGAGGGGCACACCCTCTTTATACGTATTTCTTTCATACTTAAAGCTTTATAGGGAGGGATTTCGTGACACATTTGCTAGAAACGAAAAATCTTAGCGTATCTTTTGGTGAGCATCATGTTATTAAAAATGTGAATGTAACAGTACAAAAAGGAAAGCTCATTTCCATTATTGGACCAAATGGTGCAGGAAAGACAACGTTATTTAATTTACTAAGTGGACAAATTTCTCCAACAAAGGGTGAAGTATATTTTAAAGGACAAGAGATTACAAAGTTATCAATTTCAGATCGAACTCGATTAGGAATGGGTCGTTCTTTTCAACTTACAAATATATTCCCGGAGTTAACGGTACTTGAAAATGTTCGTTTAAGTGTTCAATCATTCGTGCAAGATTACTATAGTTTTTTTCCGAGTTCGGCAAAATTTAAGCAACAAGTTGGAGAGGCGAGACGTTTCTTAAAAACAGTATTACTTCAGGAGAAAGAACATGTATTAGCGAAAGATTTAGCGCATGGAGAAAAACGAAAGTTAGAGCTTGCGATGTTATTAGCTTTGAAAACGGATGTGTTACTACTTGATGAGCCGACGGCAGGTATATCAGTTGAAGAGGTACCGGCTATTTTACAAGTGATTGAAAACATTAAGAAACATCCAGAGAGTACAATTGTACTTATTGAACACAAAATGGATATGGTACTAGGTTTGTCAGACCATCTTATCGTTTTATTCCATGGAGAGTTATTGGCTGAAGGTTTGCCCGAAGAAATTATGAAAGATGAGCGTGTACAAAGTGCTTATTTAGGAGGATTATATAGTGGCACTATTACAAGTGAATAATATAGAGACGTATTTAGATCAGTTTCATATTTTACAAGGGGTATCTCTTGCTGTTGAAAAAGGAACGATTACTGTACTGTTTGGAAGAAATGGGGCAGGGAAGACTACGACATTACGTTCGGTTATGGGATTTCATCATATCGCACAGGGTGAAATTTATTATGATAGTGCACAAGTAAATGGACTATCTACACATTTAATTTCAAGAAAAGGAATAGGGTATGTACCAGAAAATCAAGGTATTTTTCACGATCTGACAGTAGAAGAAACATTCGCTCTTGCCAGAGGGAAGGGCAAAGAAGCGGAAGAGAAAATTGAGTGGATGCTTGAACTATTTTCAGATTTAAAGCAGTTTTGGCATAAAAAAAGCGGACTATTAAGCGGAGGACAAAAGCAAATGCTAGCAATTTCAAGAGCATTTATTAATAGTGATGGTTTATTACTTATTGATGAGCCGAGTAAAGGCTTGTCCCCCATTATGATAGAAAAGTTAATGATAGCTATTTTGAAAATGAAGGAGAAAACAACAGTTTTACTCGTTGAACAAAATTTTATGATGGCTAGTCAAATTGGTGATTACTTTTATATTATGGATAACGGAAGAATTGTTCATAACGGTTTTATGCATGAATTAAAAGAGGATAAGGAAATGTGTCACAAATATTTAGGAATCTCTTAACATGAATCCGGGGTGAGAAGGATGGATGTGTTAATCAATTTATTTGTAAATGGGATTTCAACAGGGATGCTCATTTTTTTATTAGCATCAGGTCTTTCACTTATTTTCGGTTTAATGAGTGTTCTAAACTTTGCACATGGTGGTTTATTTGCATGGGGAGCGTTTACAGGTGTTTGGCTATTTAATATGACAGGTAGTTACGTATTAGCGTTAATTGGAGCAATTGCTATGGGGATGTTTCTTGGATTCATTTTAGAAAGATTCCTTATTAGACCAGTATATGGAAATCATGTTCGCCAGCTTCTTGTGACGCTTGGAGGAATGCTTGTACTTAGTGAATGTATTAAAGTATTTTGGGGACCAAATCCAATTGGGGCAAAGTTACCGTTATGGCTACAAGGAAGTTTTACATTCGAAGGCGTTATATTAATTAAATATCGTCTATTTGTTATTTTAATTGGGATTATTATTTACGTTGCCTTACTAATATTGCTCAAAAAAACAAAGATAGGTCTTATGATACGCGCAGGTGTAATAGATAAAGAGATGGTTCAAGCGCTCGGTATTAACGTAAAAGCGATATTTTCTTTCGTCTTTTTATTAGGAGCAGGGATGGCAGCGTTGGGAGGTTTCTTATTAGCACCGTATTCAGGTGTTATTTTCGCCGAAATGGGTATGCAGTATGCGATTTTAGCTTTCATAGTAGTAATCATTGGAGGATTAGGAAGCGTACAAGGTTCAGCAATCGCTTCTTTAATTGTCGGATTAGCTGGTGCTTTTACAGCGTATTTTATACCGGATTTATCACTTGCAATCAATATGTTAATGTTACTATTTTTCTTAATAGTGAAGCCAAATGGACTTGTTGGTGAAAAGGGGTGAAATGGTGAACAGCACATCAAATCGAATTAAAGTATACTTCGGAGTATGTATGCTCATTTGTTTAAGTGTATTTCCATTCGTAAATGATTCACGGAGCTTGTTAATTTTGTTCACTCAAATCTTCATCTTTGCTATTTTTGCAATGAGTTTTGATGTATTGCTTGGATATACCGGAATTGTATCGTTCGGCCATTGTATGTTCTTTGGTATAGGAGCATATGGAGTAGCACTTTTATTTGATCGGCAAGGAGTATCCATAACGAACTTTTTAATAGGGATAGTAGCTGCAATTATCATTTCAGCAATTGTTAGTTATATAATCGGTTTGCTTTCTTTACGGCTGAAAAGTCATTTTTATGCAATGTTAACACTTGCTATTTCACAGTTGTTTTTCGTACTTGCTGAAAAATGGCGTGGGCTCACTCACGGAGGGGATGGTTTTACATTTGGTGTACCAGACTTATTCCGTGATCGTTTTACGTTTTATTATGTAACACTTATATGTTTAATTGTCATTTTTATTCTGTTACGTCTTTTCACAAAATCTTCTATTGGAAAAGTATTAAAGGCAATTTCGCAAAATGAGCAACGTGTTGAAGCATTAGGATATAAAGTTCTTCATTATAAAATTATTGCTAGTATTGTTGCAGGAGTAGTAGCTGCAATTAGCGGTGGTTTATTTGTTATTACACTGCGCTTTGTTAATACAACTGTATTTTCAATTGAAATGACATTAAATGCATTATTGATGACAATGATTGGAGGTGTGGGAACGTTAATAGGGGCAATTGCTGGGGCTGGAATTATTGAATCACTGAAATATTATTTATCAGAACTAGCTACAGAGTATCCGATTTTTGAACGATGGACGATTATTCTTGGTTTATTGTACATTATCGTATTGCTAGCTTTTCCGAAAGGATTAGTTGGCTCGGTTAAGCGGTTGAAGAATATGAAACGGAGTAAGAAGGAGAAAAGTGCAGAAGTGGAGCAAAACGTTTGAAAAATCGATTGCATAAAATATGAAAATCCCTCTTTTAGATTCGTAAAGGAGGGATTTTTATTGGTGTATGTAATTAGTTAGTTTGATAGCTATTCTATTAATCAAATAGTTCATCAGGGATTTGTTTTAAAGAGTTTTGATTCGTAAAGAAATGAACAGCTAATTTCTCAACTGGAACATCTTCAATTGGTTCCAATTTATCATTTCTAATCGGTAAAAAGGCTATTCCGTTGCCATCGTTTATAAAATCTTCAATGAGTGAATAAGAATCTAATTGTTGAAGTTGATGCTGAGATAGATTATTTTCTTTTAGAAATTGTATAGTCTTATTTCTAAAAGGGCACTTTTTGTCATTGCTAACGAAGAAGAGTTCCTTTGAATAGTCAACTGTACACTTTTCTTTCGCTTTTAATAAACCTATAGAAATTGAAGTGGAAAATACTTTTTTAAACGCTGTGTCCGAGTAATCCTCATAAGTAATGACCATATCAACTTTTTGTTGCTGCAGTAATTTTTGCAAATGACTACTATTTTCTACATATATTTGATAATTCCTGAAATTTTCTTTAATGCGCTTACTTAAATAATTAGTCAAAATCGATTGTGACGTCGCGATTATATAAGAAGAACCACACATTTTAATTTTATCTTTCGCTTCTTCTACTAGCGTTAATATTTGATTTGTGTAGTCTAGTAAAATGTCACCAGAAGGTAACAACGAAACGCCTTTGTTATCTCTATGTAGTAAAGGTGTTTCTAATTCTAGTTCTAATTTTTTGATTCGCTCAGTTACGTTTGGTTGAACATATCCTAACTCTTTCGCAGCTTTACTAATAGAACCTTCGCTAGCTACAGTTTTGAATATAATAAGATCATTTATTTCCATTTATCACAGCTCCTTATACGATATCATTATAAATGATACCAAGCATAAGTTATACCTATTTTACGTTAGTCAGTCATCGCTTTATCATTATGTATATAGGATAGAAAGTGAGTGATAAACATGATTGGAATGCAATATAAGGTCATTTTGCCGAAAGATTATGATATGGAGATTATTAGAAATAGGGTAAAGGAAAATGGGCATAAAACTGATGGTTTTCAAGACCTAAATTTTAAAGCCTATTTAATTACTGAGGCAGGTAAGGACGGGAATTTCTATAACTGTTATGCACCTTTATATATTTGGAATGGTCATGAAGGGATGAATAAATTCATATTTGAAGGGTATTACGATAATATTTTACAATCGTTTGGGTGGCAACAAATAAATATAGGTGTTCCATTAGTTGTCAATGTAAAGGATGATTTTAAGAAATGTAGATATGTTGTTGAATATGAAGGAAGTATTTCTCAAAGTAAATCATTGATTGGGACTCAATCTACCATTATGGATCAAAATGTAGAAAATTGTTTAGGTAATTTAAAAGTATATAATCCAGATAAGTGGGGATATAGTCAGTTTAATTTTTATGAAGAGAAGCCTAACATTACAGCGAATAAGGGTGTTACAATATATGAGATTTTACACATTTCACGATAAAATTTGGTTCCAAATTAAAAATAAGAAAAGGAATGAAAATCTATGCCCTTTGTGAATATTCATTATCCTGAAAACATATTAAATAAAGAAGGGTTGAAAAAGATAGGTGAATGTATCCATCTTTCATTAATTGAACATTTTAACATCCCTGAAAATGATTACTTTCAAATGTTTTTACCTTATCAAAAAAATCAATTTTTATATAATCCATATTATTTGTTGGAAAGAGGAGAAAAGAGAACAGAGAATATGATTTATGTTTCTATTACATGTGGACCTGGAAGAACAGTGCAACAGAAAAAAAGTTTGTATCAATCTGTATCCTTAAAGATTTCGGAATGTTCCGACGTAAGGGGGTCAGACGTTTTTATTACACTAAATGAGACAGTTGCTGAAAATTGGTCATTTGGTCAAGGGATGGCACAACTGGTAAAAATGAAGGGAGCAAAATGATGAATGAACCAATTGAATTTTATATTCAAAAGAAAATGAGAGAAATAGCACCTGCATTTGCTCAGTATAGTGAAAAGATATTGTTTGAGGAAGTGTGGCGTGATGCTACTTTAACATTAAGAGAAAGAAGTTTATGTACTGTGTCGGCACTAATCAGTCTCGGTAATACAGAACAATTACCATTTCACTTGAAGTTAGCTAAACAAAATGGGATTATGGAGAATGAATTGGTTACATTAATAACACATATGGCTTTTTACGTTGGTTGGCCAAAAGCTGTGGCAGCTTTAAATCTAGCAATGAATGAAATGAAAAGTTAAGAATAAAGATAAGAAAGAATTCATGTTTATATGAATTCTTTCTTATCTTTATTTATGCAAAACTCTATTGCAATATTTTTTTGCATTTTTCCTTGCTTTTTTATCACTTGCGTAGTAAATTGATAATAAGATTCACGATAGGAAGTGATCAAAGATGCGTGATAATACGATTGGATCATTAATATGGTTACGTTTAATACGATTTACGAACCAAAGTAATCAGATGTCAAATGAGTTTTTAAAACGTTTTGATTTAACGACAGCTCAATTTGATGTGCTTTTGCAAATACGTACGTATCAGCCGCTAACACAAATGGAGTTAGCTGAAAAGGTAACTGTTACACAAGGCGGTATTTCTAGAATGTTAACTCGTCTTGAAAAAGAAGGATATATTGTACGAAAACAAGATTGGAAAACGAAAACAATTAGTCTTACAGAGCAAGGAGAAGCGGCCTTAGAGAAAGCATTGCCAGAGCAACTTGCATTTCAATCTTCGTTTTTTGATGATGTATTAAATGAAGAAGAGCAGAAAATATTATACGAGCTAATGACGAAAGTTCATAAGCATAGTGAAAAAAAAGAATTACCGCAAGAGTAATTTTTTTTACAACATCAATTGACTAATCAAGTGATGTTGTAAGTAATAGAGAAACATTTGAATTACCAACGTTTTTAGAAGAGAAACTAATAGGGCATCATTAAAGGAGAGAGTAATTATGGAAAAATACCGTATGGATACAAGTAAAGGAATGGAGTTTGGATTATATTCAATTGGGGATCACGTTTTAAATCCGCATAATGGAGAGAAAATTAGTGCAGAACAAAGAATTCATGAATTAATTGAAACAGCTAAGTTAGCGGATGAAGCTGGACTTGATGTATTTGCTGTCGGTGAAAGTCATCAAACGCATTTTACAACGCAAGCTCATACAGTTATTTTAGGAGCTATTGCACAAGCTACGAAAAATATAAAAATTGCAAGTTCAGCAACGATAATAAGTACTTCTGATCCGGTACGAGTATATGAGGACTTTGCTACAATTGACTTGATTTCTAATGGACGTGCAGAAATCGTAGCTGGTCGTGGATCGCGTATTGGGGGATATAGTTTACTTGGTTATGATGTAAATGATTATGAAGAGTTATTTGAAGAGAAGATGGATCTTTTATTAAAAATTAATAAAGAGGAACATGTAACATGGAATGGACAGTTCAGAGCACCGCTTGCACACGCATCGGTTATTCCAAGAGCTAAAAATAATAACTTACCAATTTGGCGTGCAGTTGGTGGCCCGCCAGCTAGTGCAATTAAAGCAGGACGCGCGGGTGTACCAATGATGATAACAACACTAGGTGGTCCAGCTATTAACTTTAAAGGATCAGTAGATGCTTACCGTGAGGCTGCTGAGCAAAGTGGATTTGATCCAGCAAGCTTACCAGTTGCAACTACAAGTTTATTTTATACAGCAAAAAATTCACAAGATGCATTTAGCGAATACTATCCTCATATTAATGCTGGTATGCTTACACTACGCGGTGGTGGGTATCCGAAAGAACAATTTACAAATGCAGTAGATTACCGTGACGCATTAATGGTTGGTAGCCCGCAACAAATTATTGAGAAAATGCTTTACCAATATGAATTGTTTGGGCAACAACGTTTTATGGCACAAATTGATTTTGGTGGTGTACCACTTAATCAAATTGAGAAAAATATCGAATTAATTGCTACTGAAATTTTACCGGCTGTTAGAAAACATACAGCAAAATAATATAAAAAATACCGAGAGTCTAATCGATTCTCGGTATTTTTTTATGTATTAATTTAGTTTGGAAAAATGACAAAAAAATGAATTTTCAGGTCTAGGAAGAGGGGAGGGTTTTCTATTTTTGAATAACATTATATTGTATTTGAATTTTGGGAATACATTTTTCTCTTGACAAAAAACAATTGATTTTCTATTTGTTTCAGAGGACATTTTTTAGGGTGAAAGTCAAGCGCATGAAGAGAAATATGATTATTTTATTGATATGAAAGTAAGTCTTATATTAAAAAAACACATTTTATTAATGAGAAAAATCTAATTCAAAAAAATACCAAAAGACATATTTCAGACAAAATGATGTCAATAATACGTCAAAAATCAGCTGAATTTACTATGCAGGTATATTATACAATTCGATTAACGGATAAAACACTACTGAAATAGTGAAAAGGTAAATTTTATGAAAAAGTTCTTTTGTAATTATCTCAAAAACTGAAAATTTATATTTTCTAAAAGTACATAAACAAATTTATCTTTCTATATTTCTAAGATTTGGGTTGTTTTATTCATACAACTCAATTGAAATTACGATATAAAAAATTATGAAGGAAGTGATTGTAGTATGGAAACGCTTGAATTGGCACGAATACAATTCGCATCAACAACGATTTTCCATTACTTTTTTGTTCCGCTGTCTATTGGTTTAGCTTTTATCATTGCGTTAATGCAAACTTTGTATGTGGTAAAGGGACAAGAAATTTATAAGAAGATGACGAAATTTTGGACACAAATATTCCTTGTAAATTTTGCGGTAGGTGTAGTAACTGGTATTTTACAAGAATTCCAGTTTGGAATGAACTGGTCAACCTATTCACGTTTCGTAGGTGATGTGTTTGGTCCATCACTTGCTATTGAAGGTTTATTAGCATTTTTCATTGAGTCTACATTCTTAGGTTTATGGGTATTCGGTGAGGATAAATTACCGAAGCGCATTCACCTATTATGTATTTGGCTCCTTTCAATTGGAACAATGTTATCAGCGTTTTGGATTTTAACTGCAAGTGCATTTATGCAATCGCCAGTAGGATATGAAATGGCAGCAGATGGACGTGCACAAATGAATGATTTCTTAGCAATTATCCAAAACCCACAATTATGGGTACAATTCCCGCATACAATTACAGCGGCGATTGCAACTGGTGCATTCTTTATTGCAGGTGTGAGTGCATGGAAAATAACGAAAGCGCAAGAAACTGAAGTGTTTAAAAAATCGTTCCGCATTTCTATCATTGTTGGAACACTTACAACTGCGCTAGTATTATTCTTCGGTCATGCGCAAGCACAACAATTAATTAAGACACATCCAATGAAAATGGCAGCAGCTGAAGCGTTATGGAATACGAGTGAAGATCCAGCGCCATTTACAGTATTTGCGAAAATTGATGCAGAGAAGCAAGAAAACTCGTTTGAAATTCAAATCCCTTATATGCTAAGTCTATTATCATTTGATAAATTTAGCGGTCAAGTAGAAGGGATGAATCAAATTCAAAAGCAATATGAAGAGAAATATGGGCCTGGAGACTATATTCCACCAGTACACACTATGTTCTGGAGTTTTAGAGCGATGGTAATGAGTGGAACATTTATGCTTCTTCTAGGAGCGTACGGATGGTTCTTATCAAGAAAAGATCGTTTAGCTGAAAAAACGTGGTATTTAAAATTAATGGTGTATGCAATTTCACTACCGTTTATCGGTAATACAGTAGGATGGATTATGACTGAAATGGGACGTCAGCCTTGGGTAGTTTTCGGTGTTATGAAAACGGAAGATGCTGTATCTCCAAATGTTACGTTCGGAGAAGTATTATTCTCTTTAGTTTCGTTCACATCACTATATTTAATTATAGGAGGAATCACTGTTTACTTATTCGTTCGTATCATTAAAGGACATGAGAATAAGAAAACGAAACAGGATTCTCAAAGCCATGATCCATTTGATAAGGAGGAAGAGTATGTTATCTCTTAATGAGTTGTGGTTTATCATTATTGCAATTTTATTCGTAGGCTTCTTTGTACTTGAAGGTTTCGATTTCGGTGTAGGTATAGTTTCAAGGTTTTTAGGGGAAAACGATTTAGAGAAAAGAATATACTTAAATACAATTGGTCCATTTTGGCACGCGAATGAAGTATGGCTTGTTTGTGCCGGTGGTGCTATGTTCGCGGCATTCCCACACTGGTATGCAACTTTATTTAGTGGGTTTTACATTCCTTTTGTGTTTATGCTTCTTGCTTTAATTATAAGAGGTGTTTCCTTTAAATTCCGTGCGAAAATAGATAATCATAAATGGAAAGGTTTTTGGGATTGGGGTATGTTTTTAGGAAGTTTACTACCGCCTATCCTTTGGGGAGTTGCCATTGCTAACTTTATGGTAGGTATTCCAATTGATGAGACGAAAAATGCTGTAGGTGGATTCTTACAATTACTTCATCCATTTGCATTACTTGGAGGAGTTATGTTCCTTCTGCTATGTATTGTTCACGGATTGCAATTCCTTACTATACGTACAACTGGTAAGTTAAGAGAACGTGCACGTATTGCTGCGTTGAAAATTGCACCGCTTGCAATTACAGCACTTCTTATTTTTGCCGGTGTAGGGTTATGGAAAACAGATATATTCACTGGTCATGGTACAGAGTGGATTATGGTTCCGATCGGAGCTTTTGTAGCATTATGTGCGTCAACATTATTAAATAAAAGAAGAAGAGATGGTTGGGCTTTCGTTATGACGAGTTTAACAATCATTTTACTAAGTGCGAGTGTGTTTGCCGGCATGTTCCCACGTGTCTTAATTAGCTCGTTAGGGTCAATATACGATTTAACAATTTATAATGCAGCATCGGGAGATTATGCACTAAAACTGATGACGTATTTTTCAATTGCTATATTGCCATTTGTTTTGGGAAGTCAAATATGGAGTTTCTATGTGTTTAGACAACCTGTTAAGTCAGATAAAGATTTGGAGTACTAATGAAAAGAAAAAGAGGACTTCCGTCGTATCCTGGTAGCCGAGTTTTATATGTAGTGTTAACAATCATTAGCGTTTTAGAAGCTATTAGTATTATTGCACAAACAGTGTTTTTAGCGCGGGCTATTACGTTTTTATTTCAGGGAGAAACAGTGCAATCTGTGTTAAATGAAACGGTGTATTTTGGAATCACGTTTGCAGTTCGTCACATGCTGGTTCGCATATCGCAAGTATTAGTTGAACGTTTTGCTGAAAAAACAGGGTCACTACTGAGAAAACAATTAATAGAGGCGTATTTCACATTAGGTCCACGGTATGTTCAAACTGCTGGAACAGGTCATCTGGTTACCTTATCGATAGAAGGTATTGAGAAATTTAAAACATATATTGAATTAACAATTCCTAAAATGATTAGAAGTAGTATCGTACCGGGGCTAATTGTACTATATGTTTTTACGCTAGATATTGAGTCTGGAGTCATTTTAGTTGTAACGATTCCTATCGTAATTATATTTATGATCCTACTAGGATTAGCAGCGCAGAAAATGGCGGATAGCCAATATGAAACATATCGTGTTCTTTCTAATCACTTTGTAGATACGTTAAAAGGGGTAGAAACATTAAAGTATTTAGGTAAAAGTAAACAGCATGAAGGAAAGATTGAGAAAGTAAGTAAAAGGTATAGAAAAGCAACGATGCGTACTTTGCGAGTTGCTTTTCTTTCTTCTTTTGCATTAGATTTCTTTACGAGTTTATCAATCGCATTTGTGGCGGTCGGATTAGGGATACGTTTAATAGACGGGACAATTGTACTATTGCCAGCCCTTACGATTTTAATTTTAGCTCCGGAATACTTCTTGCCGATTAAACAAGTTGGAGCGAATTATCATGCTACGTTAGATGGGCAACTTGCAATGGAGCAAATAGAAGAGATTTTACAGCAACAAAAAGAAATAGAAACGAAAGAATCAAATGTCGATATCATATGGAATTCCACAAGTAACTTAAAATTACAAGATGTAAAAGTAAAGATTGATGAATCTGAAAAGGCAATATTAGAAGGAATTAACTTTACTTGGGAAGGCAGTGGCACTATAGGTGTAATTGGTGAAAGTGGGGCGGGGAAATCGACGTTAATCGACGTATTAGCAGGATTTTTAACTCCTTCGGGTGGAAAGATGATAGTAAATGGTGTGGAAATTGACGGGGCTACTCGTGAAGATTGGCAAAAGAATATTGCTTATATTCCGCAGCAACCTTATATTTTCCCGCTTTCATTAAAAGATAACATTTGTTTCTATGAAACAAATACAACTGATGAAGAAGTGGAAAGAGTCATTAATGAAGTGGGTCTTCATTCACTCGTTACATCGCTTCCAAATGGGCTGTACGAAAGAATTGGAGAAGGCGGGCGTATGCTTAGTGGCGGACAAGAACAACGTGTCGCAATGGCACGTGCACTTTTAAGTAAAAAGCCAATTATTTTATTAGACGAACCTACAGCACATCTTGATATTGAAACTGAATTTGAAATAAAGCAATCGATGTTACGTCTGTTTGAAGGTAAATTAGTATTTCTTGCAACACATCGTCTTCACTGGATGAAACAGATGGATCATATTCTTATTTTAAATAAAGGGAAAATGATAGAGAGTGGAACATATGAAGAACTTTTAAAGAATGAGGCATTACATTTTCAAAGGAAAGAGAGGGATAGAGATGAGTAACTGGATTAAACCTTATATACAGCAAAATAAAAGTAGAATGACTTTAACTATTTTCCTTGGTCTTCTTGGAGTTAGTTCAGGTGCGATGCTACTTTTTATTTCAGGTTATTTAATCTCTAAATCTGCTCTTAGACCAGAAAATGTAATGGCTGTATATGTTCCTATCGTTGCAACGCGTGCGTTTAGTATAGGACAAGCTGTGTTTCATTATATAGAGCGTTTAGTCGGACATGACGTTGTACTACGCATATTAGAAAAAATGAGAACGAAACTATATAGGATAGTAGAACCACAGGCGTTATTTTTCCGTTCGCGATTTCAAACGGGTGATATGTTAGGGGTATTATCCGAAGATATAGAGCATTTGCAAAACCTATATTTACGTACAATATTTCCAAGCATATTAGCATTAGTTGTATATAGCATATTCGTACTTGTTATCGGTGCATTTGACGTGATGTTTGCACTTATTGCAGCAAGTATGTTGGCTATTATCGTTTTTCTTCTTCCACTTGTATCATTACTTTTAATGAAGCAACATCATGTTACATTAAAGCAAGGAAGAAGCCGTTTGTATCAACAACTAACAGATGCTGTTTTTGGATTATCTGATTGGCAAGCAAGTGGTAGAAAAGATGAATTCATTGATAAGTATGTAGAACAAAATGCTCAGTTGTTAAAAACGGAGAAAAGAATGAAGCGCTGGAATCATATTCGAGATAGTATCATTCAATTAGTAGTGGGGATTGTAGTTATTTCAATGATCATATGGACTGGAAATGAGGCAGCCAGTGAACAGATTGCACCTACCGTTATTGCGGCTTTCGTCTTAATGACGTTATCGGTCACAAACGCGCTTATTCCTCTTTCAGATGCAATCGATCGAATTCCATCATATGTAGAATCTGCTCATCGTCTCAATCAAGTAGAAGGTAATGATGTTTTGCAGGATGAAAAGGAATTACATGAAGATAAAGATTATGTTGCATCAAAACATATAGACATTGAATTAAATCATGTATCGTATAGTTATCCAGATAGTAATGAATTTGTATTGAAAGACGTATCATTACAAATAAAAGCAGGGAAGAAAATCGCCATTTTAGGAAGAAGCGGAACAGGGAAATCTACTTTATTAAAACTGTTAACAGGTGCGATAAGCCCGTTACATGGTGAAGTTTTATTGAATAGTGAACATGCTCATACGAATCTTTTAGCAAAATATATTTCTGTATTGAATCAAAAGCCACATTTATTCGATACGACAATTGGAAATAATGTGCGGATCGGCAAACCAGAGGCTACAGATGAAGAGATATGGACAGCGTTAGAGAAAGCACAATTAGCTTCGCATATTGCTTCTCTTCCAGATGGACTACAAACAAAAATGCATGAAATGGGAAAAAGGTTTTCTGGCGGGGAAAGACAACGGGTTGCTTTTGCTAGAACGCTAATGCAAGAAGCGCCAATTATTGTACTTGATGAACCTACGATTGGCTTAGATCCAAAGACAGAATTATCTTTAATCGAAACAATGTTTTCTGCAACGGAAGAAAAGACAGTTATTTGGATTACACACCATCTTGTAGGAATTGAACATGTAGATGAAGTTATATTCCTTGATCGTGGTCAAATCGTAATGCAAGGTAGTCATGAACAACTTCTTACAGAAAATGAGAAGTATCGAAAGCTTTATGAACTAGATAAAGGAATATAGTTTGAATAAGTAATAATTGTAAAAATAGCTAAGCCAAATGGTGAAGCTATTTTTTTGTTTTGAAATGAATATTCTATTCTTTTTCATGTTGGATTGCAGATGTATATGATTGTTACGAATGAAAAATGAATTTCATATTATACATATAATGGAGGGGATGTACATGGAGAGGCAGTATAAAATTATTATTTTAAGTGATGAATTATCAGAGGGGCGGATTCGAAATGTATTAGACAAAAATAAATGTAAAACAATAGTTCATGTTGTAGACGTTACAGATATTGTTCATATAGAAAATTCTTTTCAATATATAATCATTTGGAGAGTGGATGCAGAAAAACTTACAAATGAATTGAGAAACAGAGGCGTGCAAAGTTCAAAACTTATTAATTTAACAAAATACATGTATGAATGGAAGAATAAATTGATTTCTATATATCAAATAAATCCGGATCTTATGTCTATATACATTTCTATGAAAAAAGCAAAGAGTGATCCGACGTATGAATTGTTTGCGACAGGTTTGTCTTATCCGCATTGTGGCATAAGTACGGAGCTCCTCTTAAAAAAGTCAATGAAATTAACACTTCCATCGCAAGATCTATACTATGATTATTTAATAGCGTCACAACTTCTATCAAACGATCATTCATTTCAATATTGTTTGATAGGAATAGCTTATTTCTCGTTTTACTTTGATATGTCGTTATCATCTGAATCCTATAGAATTCACAAAGTATATTATCCATTGTTTCAAGACGGTCATCATACTGTAGTTCATTCTCCTCTACCCACTGATGGATTCGCACATCTAGATACCCCGAAACCACTTTTTTCTATTTTTAATTTGCATTTTGAATATGTTTTATTAGACGAACTAAAAGATGAATCATTGATACTGCCCTGGATAAATGCTGAATGGAATACCACTCCTCTTCACATTCCTTTTGAAGAACACGGCAAAATAAGAGCAACTTCGCATGCTAAGTTGTCATATCCTCATACTTTAGTTGAAAATAAAACGATTTTTAAAAAATATTTAGAACTACTGTTAAAACATGATATAAAACCAATAATTGTTGTATTCCCAGTTACTTCACATTATTTCAATTGTAGTAGTAAGAAATTAAAAGAAGATTTTTATAAAGTTATAAATGATTTTCAAACTCAATATTCTTTTCGGATTATAGATCTATTTGATTCACCATTATTTTGTGATGATGATTTTTATGATAGTGATCATATGAATAAAAAAGGTGCAAATAAAATGTCTGCGTTATTAAATATGTTTATTCAGGAACGAAAAGTATGATATTTTATTTCATGTTTGCATAAAAGTATATAGGCTCCATACAGTTAAAGTAATGTGATTTTTGTGTCGCGTATATAAATAATATGCGAAGAGGTGAAAGAGTAAAATGGGAACTCGTATTGAAAGAACTGAAGAGATGGTAGATCAACTTCCATTGGTAAGTGTTTTAATTCCTACATATAATCGTCCTCGCTACTTTGAAGAGGCGTTATGTAGTGTGTTAGAACAAACGTACCCTAATATAGAAATTATAGTTGGAGATGATAGTACGAATGATGAAACAGAAAAGGTGTTACAAAAATACTTATGTGATCATTCAAATATTATTTATATAAAAAACAGGTCAACTCTCGGACAATTTGAAAATGCGCTAATGTTATTTAATGAAGCGAACGGAGAGTATATAAACTTTTTAATGGATGATGATATATTTCATGTGAATAAAATTGAAAAAATGATGAAGTATTTTTTCAATGATCTAGATAATGAAATTAAGCTTGTAACATCTCATCGTCAAGTAATTGATGATAAAGGAGAAGAACTACGCCATATTTATTCAACTGTTCGTTTATTTGAAGAGGATATGATTATAGAGGGAACAGAATTAGGGAATAGGGTAATTATAGATCAAAAAAATTATATCGGAGAACCGACAACAGTTTTATTTCGTAAAAATGATTTACAAGAACCGTATGGGATTTTTGATAAGAGGAGGTATCTATGCAACGTAGATATAGCTTCATGGTTATCTTTATTAAGTAAAGGAAAAGCAGTATATATAGCAGAGACACTTAGTTACTTTCGATTACACCAAGATCAACAGCTAAATGAATCTAATAAAATGATGGATGGATTAGAAGATTTTTCACATAGTATTATAGCAGGAGAAAAATATGGTTTCTTATCCACCGAAAAAGAGTTAGACAAAGCGATAACTAATTTTCTAGATTATGCAAGAAGGATAGTTCCATCATCGATATTATATACATTAGACTATTATCAAAAAATTAGGGGAAAGAAAATAAACATAGAAAAGAAAAAACAACATATAAATAATAATTCTTCATTACCGAAAGTAAGTATACTGATTCCAGCGTACAATAGACCTTATTACTTGGAATTGGCACTCAACAGCGCTCTGAATCAAACATATGAAAATATTGAAATTGTTATTTCTGACGACAGTACAAATAATGAAGTCAATGCTATGATTCAACCGTATTTACGTGAATATGATTGTGTTACATATGTTAAAAATGAAACACCGTTAGTTGCTGAAAACTTTAATAAGTGTATAGAACTTGCGAACGGAGAGTATATAAACTTTTTATTAGATGATGACTTATTTCACCATGAAAAAATCCAGAGAATGATGGAATACTTTTTGAAGTTAGAAAATATTTCATTTGTGACGTCATATCGTGAACTGATTGATGAGAATGGGGAGATATTACCACCTACAACATTGAATATGAAAATTGCGAAAGAAACTACACTTTTTGAAGGAAAAGAATTAGGGAATTATATATTAAAAAACTTAAAAAATATAGTTGGTGAGCCGACAACTGTTCTGTTTAATCGAGATTTGTTTGAAGGGAGGTTTGGGTATTTTAAAGGGAAGGCGTATTCTGCTATTAACGATATTGCAACTTGGTTAGATATGATGAGGAGAGGAAAAGTAGTTTATATACAAGAACCTCTCAGTTATTTTAGACAACATAGTGGACAAAATCAAAAACAAATGCACTTTATTTTAATGACAATTGAAGAATGGATTGAATTAATTATAGATGCGTATAATAGTGGATTTTTAAGTTCTGAAAGAGATTATAAAGAGAGCTTATCTTATTGTTTAGAAAATGCGGGATTTATAGTTAAGGATGCAGTAAGAAATGGCGAACTAGATAAAATTTATAATGAAAAGATAGAAAAAGGGTTAAACAAGCTAGTTGCTCATATGTTTGAGAAAGAATGTTGTTATTGTCAATATTGCAATCAACAATTTGAAAAATTTTCCCCATGGCCAGCACATTATGATTTTCCGAAATATAAATTCGAGATGTGGAATAAAGATACAGGGATATGTCCAGTTTGTAGTTCGATGGATCGTGAAAGATTGTATCGTGCGTACATTGAAGCAGAAACGGACTTGTTAAGTAGAAAATATACTATACTTCATATTGCACCTGAAGCAAATTTAAGAGATTGGTTTAACGAGTATAAAAATATTACGTATGTATGTGGGGATTTAGAGCCAAAGGATCCACTAATGAAGGAAATTGATGTTACAAGAATTACATATGATAGTAATACTTTTGATGTGATTTTATGTAGCCACGTATTAGAACACGTTCCTGATGATGACAAAGCAATGCGAGAGTTATATAGGGTTCTAAAGCCAGGTGGATGGGGAATTATTCAAGTACCAATCGTAATGAATGTGGATTCTATTATAGAGAATGAATTAATTGTAACTCCACAATTGAGGAAATTAGCTTTTGGTCAAGAAGATCATGTGCGAATTTATAATCAATCAGGATTCATTCAACGATTAATAAATGCGGGATTTAAGGTAGAATTATATAACATAGCTGAAAAACAAGGAATGAAAAGTGCTAGGAAATTTGGACTATCTGAAACAGATATGCTCTATATTGTCCGAAAATGATAGGAAGGAATAGATAGATATGGAGAATATTCCTTTTTTACGTGCTTCAACTGTACCTGTAATTGAGTATTTGGAAGAATTGAAGGAAATTGATACATCTCATATATATACGAATTATGGACCCATAAATCAACGTTTTGAAGAAATAATTATGTCGGATTTTTTTCAGAACAGGGGAGCTGTTACAACAGTAGCAAACGCAACGTTAGGGTTAATGGCGGCCATTCAACTTAAGAAAAGAAAAAAAGGAAAGTATGCCCTCATGCCTAGTTTTACATTCCCTGCGACTCCATTAGCGGCTATTTGGTGTGGATTGGAACCTTATTTTATTGATATTTCAATAGATGATTGGTATATGGATAAAACAGTACTTTTGGATAAAGTTGAAGAATTAAAAGAAGAGGTTGCGATTGTTGTCCCGTACGCAACTTTTGGATCATGGATGAACTTAGAAGAATATGAAGAATTAGAGAAGAGGGGTGTTCCGGTTGTCGTAGATGCGGCACCGGGATTCGGATTAATGAATGGAAGTATGCATTATGGACAGGATTTTAGTGGAATGATCGTATATAGTTTTCATGCAACAAAGCCTTTCGGAATTGGTGAAGGAGGGCTTATATATAGTAAAAATGAAGAAGATATACAACGTATTAAAAGAATGGGGAATTTCGGATTTGATAAAAATCGTGAATGTACGATGATGGGGTTTAATTGTAAAATGTCTGAATATGCAGCCGCTATTGGGATTGCAACTATGAAAAAATGGGATCAAAAATTAAAAGAACGCACTCGTATTTCTGAATGGTATAAACAGTTGTTACAAAATACTAGGTTAATACAAAAAGGGTGGCAAGTCCAAAAGACAGAAGTAGTTATTCAACAATTTATGCCTATTCTTTGTCCAGAAGAAGTTCACAACATACAAGTAATAGAAGAACTGAAAAAACAGAACATAGAAGCTAGATTATACTTTTCACCATCTTGCCACCAACAAGTACTTTTTAGAAACTATAAATCTACAGATTTAACAAAAACGAATAAAATAGCAAAACGAATAGTAAGTTTACCTTTATGGGAAGGAATGACGAAAGAAATAGTAGAACAAATTGTAAGCTGTTTAGGGCAGAAGGTGGTTTGGGCAGATGAATAGTTTTTATAGTTTAGAAGAACTAAAGAAAATTGGTTTTTTGTCTGTTGGGAAAAATGTATTGATTAGTAAAAAAGCAAGTATATATAATCCAGGTGTTATATCAGTTGGTAATCATGTAAGAATTGATGATTTTTGCATTTTAAGTGGCAAAATCACAATTGGAAGTTATTCGCATATATCAGCGTATACAGCGTTATATGGAGGAGAAGTTGGAATTGAAATGCATGACTTTGCAAATATCTCAGCTAAAACAATAATATATGCAGTACTTGATGATTTCAGTGGAAATACATTAATGGGGCCAACCGTCCCGAATCAATATAGGAATGTGAAAACAGAAAAAGTTATTTTAAAAAAACATGCGATTATTGGTGCTGATTCTATTATTTTTCCAAATGTAACTATAGGAGAAGGCACGGCAGTCGGTGCGATGAGTATGGTAAAAGAGAGTTTAGATGATTGGTATATTTATGCGGGAGTTCCCGTAAGAAAAGTAAAACCTCGTCAACAAAAGATGCTAGAGTTAGAAATTGATTTTTTAAAAAGCATTCATTCTTAATAAAAAAGAATGAATGCTTTTTATTTTTATCCCGCTATTTGCCGGGCAGTAAAACCCCATCTCAAAATTGAGCGAAAGCAAAGAAGTTAGGTTGGGGCCTCGCTGTCAGTGAGGGCTGATTAAAGTTTCACTTTACGATTAAACAGAATGTATCTTAACTTATTATGTTTTAAATTTTGCTAACCAAGGCAATACTGAGCCATAGTGAATGTAAAGTTGGAGGGCGAGCGTATATGTTTGATGAGGATGGGATTGTTTTAATTATGGAACCAGCTGATGAAAGGAACTTGAGGAGATTTATTTTTTCAGTGCCAAAGTCAGTGTATGAAAAGAAGGGGCTTACATTACACTATGGAACAGCTATAGGACAAGGATATATGGATATAATTGAAGATATTATTAGCGTACATATAGAAATAGATGTTGTAACTGTAATCGGGCATGTAAGAGGATAAATAGCTATTTGAAAAAAGGTTTTAAGTAATTTAGCTAGAAGTTATGATAGAGAAAATTGCAGACAATTATAAAGACGAAGGGAGCCTAAAATGAAAATAAAATCAATTTTATTAGCATGTATAGCCTCAATTGGATTAATGGGATGTTCACTAGTAGAGGAAGGAAAGAACTCCCTAGATTATGCGCAAAAAGCGACGGACTATGTAAATGAAATAAGTGCATTTGCAAATGATGCACCAGCATTAGCTGAAAAGGCCGTTAATGATAGCGAAGCTCGAAAAGAATTAGAAACGAAGCTTAGTGAAATTAAACAAGATATACCCGCTTTCAATGAATTAACGCCACCTGATGTAGCGAAGGATCTTCATCAGCAAATCGTCGGATATAACGAAAAGTTAAATACGTTAATTGATACGGCGATGACAAAGATAGAAGAAGGAAAAGTGGATGTAGAGCAATTTAAAAACTCTGAGCTTATGCAGACGGTTGATCAAGTTCGAGATTTGAAAGATAAGATACAAAATTTAGGCCAATGATGAAAAGCTCCGTTTGTAATAACGGAGCTTTTTTATGTTGTCTAATGGGAAAGTCCATTATATTTTCTTCCTATAGTATAAGCATTTTTAATTCCGCTATTTGCTGGACGGCTCAATTGGTGAGGGCTAATTAAAGTTTCACTTTATATGTTCCATTTTTCTAAAATATGTATCGTTTTATTGGTTACATCCATGTTCACTTGAACACCTATAGGCATAGTGATCATCGGATGGGTATGACAACAATCGAAGTCAGCTAGTAAAGGGATTCTTTGGTTTTGCAGTATTTCTAAAAGTATTTCGTAAGGTTTGCGATTTGTACCACAATCATCAAATTGCTCATGTTTTCCAAGAATAATGCCTGAAACTTTGTCAAATACACCGTTAATTTTAAGTAATGAAAAGCTTCTTTCAATAGTAGCTGCATCTTTTGAGCTATCCTCAATAAATAGAATATCGCCTTCTTGAATACATGGCATATAAGAGCTGCCCCAAATTCCTTGTATTGTATTTAAGTTGCCGCCAATAACACGTCCAGTAGCTTGTCCATTTGTTACAGAAATCCAATTATTTGGTCTAAGTTCTTTTTCTTTCGTTTTCTCTTCCCAATTAATAAATTCATCTGACCAAAATAACGGTTGTTTTATGTTGTAAGGAAGAGGCGGATCGTTTTGTAATGTTTCTGAGAAATATTTGTATGTGTCATCTACAAAAGGTTCAAATTCTCCAAAGGAAGGTACGAGTGCCGGACCGTAAAATGTAGGAATTCCTGTTTTTGCATAAATCCCTAGTAATAAAGCTGTTGCATCTGAATAGCCAATCATTATTTTAGGGTTATTTTGAAAAGCTTCATAATCAATATAAGGTAATAATGAATTAGAATTCATACCACCAATTGTTGACATTATACAAGAAACATCAGAGTTTCTTATCAAGGCGTTTAGTTCCTCAGCACGTTCTTGGATGCTACCTGAACGATAATAATCATATCGACCTGTTAGTGAACCTTCTAATATGTGAAATCCTTTCTGTTGTAAGAAAGATTTCGCTCGTTCAAATCTTTTGGGAGAAGTGTAGGTTACTGGAGAAGAAGGTGAGTAAATCCCAATTGTGTCTCCGTATTTTAAAGATTTTGGAAGTATCATTTGTATGAATCCCTTCTATTAAATAGTTTATTTATGAGGTTTTATCATTGAATATTCTTATATTTCAGTATTGTTATTGTAACATACATACATTGAAATAATAATTGCTGTAGATGAATAAATATGCTTTTTACCTTGACGATATAAAGGGAAAGTTGTTATGGTTGAGTGTGAGTGTATAAAAGGTTTGCTAAAGGAGTTTTGAAATGAAGCAGTTAAAATGGGGAAGGATAACGATCCTATTAGTTATTATTTTAGGGGTATGTTGGTTCTTATTCCAAGGAACTCAAAAGAGTACAGCAAGTGTAGAGGGACCACCTTTACAAGTGGCAGAACTACCTGAAACAGGATTAACTGAAAAGGTAGTACCGCCAAAGTACATCCCACCGGAAATTGATGCAAAAGCAGCTATGATTATCGATGCGAGTAATGGAGATATTATTTATCAACATAATGAAAATGAAGCTTTTGCGCCAGCTAGTATGTCCAAGATGATGACAGCGTACCTTTTATTAGAAAATGTACATAACGGGAAAGTTCGCTGGGAAGATCCAGTGAAAATGAGTGCGAAAGCGGCACAAACAGAAGGTGCAAGAATCCCAGTTCAAGTGAATGACACATTGACTGTTAAAGATCTGTTCCATGCATTAATGATTGAATCAGCAAATAATTCGGCTGTGGCGTTAGCGGAACATATGGCAAAAACGGAGGAAGATTTCGTTCAGCTTATGAATGCAAAAGCGAAACAGTTAAAAATGTCGGATTATGCTAAATTCGCAAATGCATCAGGACTACAGGAACCTGATGGAAGTGAGACGAAGATGACAGCTGCTGATGTAGCAAACTTGGCATATCATCTTATAAAAGATTATCCAGAAATATTAGAAGTGACTCACTTACGTCAAAGTCAGTTAGCATTTAATAATATTAATGTTATAAGTACAAATGATATGTTAAATAAAAATAATAAAGCTTTATATATAGAAGGAATAGACGGATTAAAAACAGGATTCACAGATAGCGCAGGGTATTGTTTTACGGGTACGGCCAAACAAGGGGATACTCGTATTATTACAGTTGTAATGGGAACGAAAGGTAAAACGAAGCGTTTTACAGAGACGAATAAGCTAATGTCTTATGCATTTGGCTTAGTTAAGTAAGTAAAATATTGAGTTAGATCATCATATAAGAAAGGCAATTTGTTGTTACTTATTATCGGTAACAATAAATTGCCTTTTTATTTCTAGCATTATGAAATAAAAAGGTAAAATATGTGAGTGTTATTATTTGAGTTTAGTATTGTTTGTTGATAGTATAAAGTTAGAAACTTATTAATGATAAGTTTTGAGAGGCGTAATATGAAGTATACATATGAAAAAGCCTCAAATGAAAATTGGAGGGAATTATGATGGCAAAAGATTTTTACTCAGCAATTGAAGACCGAAGATCTATTTATGCGATTAGTAAAGAGCAAGTAGTTTCTGATGAGAAAATTCAAGAAGTGATTTATCATGCTGTAAAACATACACCTTCAGCCTTTAACTCTCAGAGTGCTCGTGTTGTCGTCTTGCTAGGAGAACAACACGATAAATTATGGGATATTACGAAAGAAACGTTACGAAAAATTGTACCTGAAAATAACTTTGCATCTACTGAAGAAAAAATGAATGCATTTAAAAGTGGTTATGGAACGGTTTTATACTTTGAAGATAATCAAGTAGTGGAAGAACTGCAAGAAAACTTTGCATTATATAAAGAGAATTTTCCGATTTGGTCTCAGCAATCCTCAGGAATGTTACAATTTGCAATTTGGACAGCTTTAGAAATAGAAGGATTTGGTGCTACATTGCAGCATTACAATCCATTAATTGATGAAGAAGTGAGAAAAGAATGGGCAGTTCCAGAAACCTGGAAACTTACTGCGCAAATGCCGTTTGGTAAACCAGTGGTACCTGCAGGCGAAAAAGAATTTCAGCCATTAGAAAACCGTGTGAAAATTTATAAATAATATAGAAACGATAAAAGGTGAACAGAAATATAATCTGTTCACCTTTTTTATATGTAATAAGGATTTTTTTGTTCGGTATTTTTCATCTGATGTTTTAATTCGCTTTTACGTGTTTCAATAGTTGATATTTTTTGTAAGGTGATAAATGAAGCGAATTGAAAAAAAGCATAGTACAGTTCTATATTTTTATTTATCGGATCATCTATTATATTTTTCATAAATATACCTCCTTTTTTATCCGATTATTTGCGGTCAATAAAACTTGTATGGATTAAAATACCACTATATATATGATAATATGAATATCCTAAAACTTCCATAGATAGAGAAAAATACTTAGTAGAATGTGCCTTTTCGTCAAATTAAAACAGAATTTTTGATGTTAAATCTTACAAATCGTCAAATCTTTTAGAAACGATAGATAGTATCAAAAATAGTTTTCTGAAAATATTATACTATTGATAAAAAAAGCATTTTTTGTCATGATAAGAGTATCCTTCATGGAAGGAACTTTACTAGGGAATACATTCATTGCACTGTATTAGATTAAGAGAGTTTTTAAAAGTGGATAGAAATATATATTAAGATAATGAATGGAATGTCGAATTTTCAATGAAATACATAAGGAATTTGAAAAAATCATTGCAAAAGCATTGAGTTTAATGGTAAAGTTCACATGAAGTTCACACGGAATTCACTTCATGCATTTAAAATGAACTCTGTGTGAAAAATAAAACTCTTGTTAAAAAATGGAACTTAATGAATATTTTACTTTGATAATATTGTAAAGTATTAAGTTTATAAGTTTTTTAAAGAGGATAGTAGGGAAAGGAAGTAAAGACAACTTATGAAAAAAGTAATTGCAGGTTTAGCAGCAGCTTCTGTAGTAGGTGTTGCAGTTCCAGGTATGGATTCTGCTCATGCACAAGTTTCAAACGAAGCGCTAAAAGAAATTAATGGACAAACTCAAACTCAAACGACTGTAACTGAAACAAAAACTGTAGAAACAAAATCTGACTTAAAATACACAGTAACTGCTGATGTATTAAATGTTCGTTCAGGTGCTGGTACAGGGCATAATGTTATTTCTAAAGTGAAATCAGGTCAAGTACTACAAGTAATTGGACAAGAAAACGGTTGGTTCAAAGTAACTGTAAACGGTCAAACTGGTTATGTAAGTGGTGACTTCGTAACGACTGGTGATCAAAAAGGAACTTCTACTGTTCAACAAGGAACAGGTACTTACACAGTAAACGTTTCTTCACTTAACGTACGTACAGGCCCAAGTACATCTCATACAGTATTAGGCTCTGTAAATAAAGGTAAAACAGTACAAGTTGTTAGTGAAGTACAAGATTGGTTTAAAATCAACTTCAATGGTGGAACTGGATACGTAAGCAAAGACTTCGTAACAAAAGGTGGTTCTGCTGTATCTAACCAAACACAACAACCAACTACAAACAACAATACTACTACAGTTCAAACTGGTGGTTCTTATGTTGTTAACACTGGTGCTTTAAAAGTACGTACAGGTCCAGCTACATACAACGCTGTAATCGGTGGCGTAACAAACGGTAAAGTATTAAACGTTACTGGCGCTGAAAATGGTTGGTACAAAATTAACCATAACGGTCGCACAGGTTACGTAAGTGCAGACTTCGTTAAGTTTGTAAAAGGCGGAGTAAACAACGTTACGAATAACGTTCAACAACCAGTTAAAGATGTACAAAAACCAACAACAGGTGGAGATACATCTTCAATCGCTGGATTCGCTAGATCTTTAAATGGTTCACCATACAGAACTGCTGGTACAACACCTGCTGGTTTTGACTGCAGTGGATTCATTCACTATGTATTAAATCAAACTGGTCATAAAGGCGCTCGTCAAACAGTTGCTGGATACTGGAGCTCTAAAACAAAAACTAGCAATCCACAACCAGGTGATTTAGTATACTTCCAAAATACTTATAAATCAGGTCCTTCTCACATGGGTGTTTACTTAGGAAACGGTCAGTTCATTAGTGCAGAAACTGATGCAACTGGTGTACGTATTAGTTCTGTAAGTAACTCTTACTGGAGCAAGCACATGTTAGGTTACACAAAAGCATACTAAGAAAAAGTAGTTTTATATACTTTTCGTATAGAGAAAAGGCTTTCCAGGGAAACTTGGGAAGCCTTTTTATAGTTGAATAGATCGGGAATGTAGTAGTTTTTACTGTAACTTCCCATTTAAAAATCGAGCGTATAGGTCATGAAAGTAGTTGGGACGAAATAAGTTTGCTGCATGTCCTGCTAACGGTATTTCTTTATATAAAACGTTAGGGAGAATGGACTTTAAATCAAAAAGACAAGATTTATAGAGATGATCATGTTCGCCCATTACCCATAGAATAGGGTGGGGAAGTGATTTTAATTTAGATTTTAAATCAAATTCTAAACGGTGTCGTAATGATTGGGCAATAATTGATGAGTGTAATTGCAATCCGAAACGGTAATAAATATTTCTTGAAATGACTGCGAACGGATTTGCCTTTAGTATGCCACTTGGAAAAATGGTATTTGCGTATTGAGAGAGCCATTTAGAGTAATTGTCTCCTCGCTTCTCCCAAAACTTTTGAAATACATTATATAAAAGGGAAGGATTATTATAATGTCCACCAATATGACAAATGCTTAATACTTTTTCTGGGTGCATTTGTGCAAAAATGGTAGAGATATAACAGCCGTAGCTTAAAGCGCAAATATGAGCTTTTTGAATGCCTTCTTTTTCGTATAAGTTCAATAATTGATCCACGAGACGCTGTAATGAAAATTCGATAGCTTCTCCTTTATCATCGCCGTGACCTAATAAGTCATAAGTAATAATGTTGTAAGAGGCAGAAAATCGTTTATGCTCTTTTTTGAAGGCACGACGATTGCCGACTAATCCATGAATAAAAATAATTGTTTCCTTTTCGGAATGTATATTTGTTTGCAAAAAGGATACTCCTTTCAATAACGGGAGATTTATATAGTATTGTAAATTGGTTATCTATCATTCGCATAGAATAATATTAAGTACCAGGTAATAATATCAGATGTTTACATCTGTTGTAAAGATGCGTTTTTATGTATATTTTGTAAAAATAGAAAAAGTGTGTTTACATTCAGTTTACATTCGTATTGTATTCTACTTTTAGAAAGAACAGTTTGGTTTAACACGAGGAGATGAACAGGAATGGAAGTTAAAAATGAAATAAAGAAAAAAGGGAGCTGGAGGCAGTTTTTACGCCTTATTCAAGATACAAATCCTCCGAAAGGGATTCTTGTTTTTGCGTTATTAATGAGTTTGCTTTCTACGGGAGCAAGTTTGTTTATTCCAATGTTAACAAAAGGATTAGTAGATAATTTTTCACTTTCATCAATTAGTACAGGACAAATTGTTGGGCTAGTTGCATTCTTTATTATGCAAACTGTAGCTGCAGGATTATCTATATATTTACTAAATTATATAGGACAGAAGATTGTAGCTGGACTGAGAGAACGTTTGTGGAAAAAGGTGCTTATATTGCCAGTATCTTATTATGACCAAAATAGAACAGGCGATACAATTAGCCGAATGACAAATGATACAGGAGTTGTGAAAACATTAATTTCTGAGCATTTGTCAAACTTATTAACAGGTGGTATTTCAATCGTCGGATCATTAATTGTACTATTCGTTTTAGATTGGAAAATGACACTTTTACTTTTAACGGTTATCCCATTATCAGTACTAATTTTAGTTCCACTCGGACGAAAAATGTATAAGATTTCAAAAGCACTTCAAGATGAAACAGCTTCTTTTACAAGTGTGCTAACGCAAGTATTATCAGAAATTCGTTTAGTGAAATCTTCAAATACAGAAAAAAGAGAATATGAAACAGGGAATACAGGTATACAAAAGTTATTGCAATTTGGTTTGAAAGAGGGAAAAGTGCAAGCGTTAATTTCACCAGTTATGTCGTTTGTTTTAATGGCACTGCTTGTTATTATCGTAGGGTATGGTGGAATGCGTGTTTCTAGCGGTGTGTTAACAACAGGGGAACTAGTAGCGTTTATTTTATATTTAGTTCAAATTATCATGCCGATGAGTCAATTATCTATGTTCTTTACACAATTCCAAAAGGCAATTGGTGCAACGGAAAGAATTAATACGATTTTAGAATATGAAGTAGAAGACCATGAAACTGGTGTGAAGGTTACAAACGCTAAGCAGCCAATCGTTCTGGAAAATGTACATTTTGAGTACAACGAAGAAGAGCAAGTCTTAAAAAATATTGATTTCACAATTGAATCAGGAAAAGTAACAGCGATTGTAGGGCCAAGTGGTAGCGGGAAAACGACGTTATTTTCATTATTAGAACGTTTTTATGAGCCGACTAGCGGTGCCATTAAATTAGGAAAAGACTCGATCACGAACTATTCATTACAGTCATGGCGACGTCAAATTGGTTACGTTTCACAAGATAGTCCGTTAATTGATGGAACGATTCGTGATAACATTTGTTACGGTGTTGAGGGTGAAGTAACAGATGAAGAAATCGAAAAAGTAGCAGCGATGGCATATGTTGATGCATTTATTCATGACTTACCAAACGGATATGCAACAGAAGTAGGAGAGCGCGGTGTGAAGCTTTCCGGAGGACAAAGACAGCGAATTGCGATTGCACGAGCTTTACTTCGAAACCCACAAATTCTTATGTTAGATGAAGCAACTTCAAGTTTAGATAGTAAATCAGAGTCTGTCGTTCAAAAGGCATTAAATAACTTAATGAAAGGCAGAACAACGTTAGTTATTGCACATAGGCTTTCTACAGTTGTAGATGCAGATAAAATTATCTTTATTGAAAAAGGGAACCTTACAGGAAGTGGTACGCACGATGAATTATTACGTACACATGACATGTATCGTGACTTTGCAACGCAACAATTGAAAATTAAAGAGGGCGCATTATAAAATATAAGGATGTTAAGTAGAAAGGAAATGGTTCCTTTGATACCTAAAATTTTAATAGTAGACGACGATCCGCATATTAGAGAACTTGTTACTGTATTTTTAGAGCGGGAAGGTTTTCAAACATATGAGGCAATTGATGGACTGGATGCTCTTCAGAAAATAGATGAAGTGAAAGTTGATATGGTTATTCTTGATATTATGATGCCGAATATGGATGGATTTGATGTATGTTTTGAATTAAGGAAATACTATGATATTCCGATTTTGATGCTAACTGCTAAAGGGGAAACATCTCAAAAAGTAAAAGGATTTCACCTTGGCACGGATGATTATCTTGTAAAACCATTTGATCCGATAGAACTAGTAGTGAGGGTAAAGGCACTACTGAAACGTTACCAAATTACAGTGTCGCAATCGATTCAAGTTGGAGATGTACAGTTAAATCGTAAAACATTTGAAGTTTCAGTTGGAGAACAAACGGTTACGTTACCGTTAAAAGAATTCGAATTGCTCTTTACTTTAGGTTCTAAAGCAGGAAGAACGTGTTCGAGAGAGCAATTAATTGAAGCTGTATGGGGATATGATTTTGAAGGAAATGAACGTACATTAGATGTTCATATAAATCGGTTACGTGAGAAGTTCCAAGAAGAGAAGTCGAAATTTAGTATTAAAACGATAAGAGGATTAGGGTATCGTTTAGAGGTAAGTAAATGAGAAAAAGAAAACGAATGAGTAAGTTGAAGATGCTGAAAGTAATTGGAGCGGTAATAGCACTTTTTTCTTTTCTCACTATAATTTGGTCTATAGCTTTTTATATATCATCAAGTGTAATGAATGCGCTTGAAATACAAGTATCGCCTTTTGTTACTTTTCTAATTAGTGATATGGTCGGCTTTATATTTATTGTTCTTATCTGGGTATTGATCGGGGTATTAATGAGACCCAAGCGAGAGGCAATGATTTGGACTATTATTGAACCGATACAAAAAATTGCAAAAGGGGACTTCTCGGTAAAAATACGAAATGAAGAGAAATATGATGGAGAAATTGGTGTGCTCGTAAAAAGTATAAATGATATGACAGATGAACTGAATACGATGGAGAAAATGCGCCAGGAATTTGTATCGAATGTTTCTCATGAAATACAGTCACCATTAACTTCTATAAAAGGATTTGCTAGAGCACTACAAGATATTAATCTTCCTGAGGAAAAAAGAATGCATTATCTTACCATTATTGAAACAGAAACGACGAGATTATCTAAACTAAGTCAAAACTTACTGAAACTCACCCTATTAGAGTCAGAAGAATATACACCAGAAAGAGCGACTTATCGATTAGATCAACAGTTAAAGCAAATTGTGTTAAATAGTGAACCGCTCTGGGCTGAAAAAGAAATTGAGTTAGACCTTGATTTAGACAAAGTGCATATTACTGCTGATCAAGAAAGTATGAGTCAAGTTTGGATTAATTTAATTCATAATAGTATTAAATTTACTCCAAGTGGTGGTACGATTTCAATCAAGTTAAAAGAATATGAGACATTAGTGGAAGTGCGTATTCGTGATTCGGGAATTGGAATATCCGAAGAACAGAAACAACATATTTTTGAACGTTTTTATAAAGCGGACTCTTCACGAAATCGTGCTTATGGAGGAAGTGGCTTAGGATTGGCCATCGTAAAAAAAGTACTCGACCTTCATCAAGGAGAAATAAAAGTCGAAAGTGAGGAAGGGAATGGGACAGAATTTATTGTGTGTATTCCTAAATATAAAGAGAAATGGTGTTAGGAGGATATCTTCTAACACTATTTCTCTTTATAAATACATTTACCATTGCTGCAGCTATATTGATAAGCTTTTCCTTCGCTATTCATACGGTATGAGTAATCAGATTCTTTATCTTTCTTAAAGTTAACGTATGCTTCTGCACCGTTTTTATCATTGTCTATATCAATGAATTGAACGCTTCGTATAGAATAATCTCTTTTTTCACTTAAACCTTTTTCTTCTAAGTTTGTATGAATATCCTCTACTAACTCGTCAAACAATAACCAGTTTAAATTAAGATTTTCAAAGGACTCAGTATGTCTTCCTAAAATGCCGTTGTCTTGTATTATTTTTTTATTATTATCGTATGTATAAGAGTATGTAAAATAAGGTTCGTCTTTATATACTACTGTTGCATAATAGCCGATATTATAAAGAGGAGTATATTTTCCGGTTATGCTTTGTATTTCTTTTTGTTTATATCCTTTTATTGTATGGACATAATCGCTAGTATCTTTTTCTATTACTTTATAATGTAGTGGATTACCAAATATAAAGTACATAGCCAAAAATATGATACATAGTCCGACTGCAGTTAGTGACAAGAACCATTTTTTTCTTTTCATACACATATCCTCTCCTATGGTGGATTTATTTTATTTTACATAAATAATGGCAAAAAGATGAGACTTATAAATAAAAACTTTCTATAGTTACCTACAAGTAACCTACGCACATGAAAGTGCATCATTGCCTTTTTACATAAACATAGATACAATTTTAATATAATACATAACAGAGATCATTAAGGAGTGTTATACTTGGCAGAATTATTACAAGGTAAAAATGCTTTAATTACAGGAGCAGGTAGAGGTATTGGTCGTGCTGTAGCGATTGCATTAGCGAAAGAGGGCGTAAATGTAGGTCTTTTAGCTCGTTCAGAAGAAAACTTAAAAGCAGTTGCAAAAGAAGTAGAAGCAGAAGGCGTAAAAGCTGTTATTGCGACTGCTGATGTTTCTTCATATGAAGAAGTGACTACTGCGATTGAGACGTTAAAAAGCGGTTTAGGATCTATCGATATTTTAATTAATAACGCTGGTATTTCTAAATTTGGTAAGTTTTTAGAATTAGACGTTGCTGATTGGGAAAAAATCATTCAAGTAAACTTAATGGGTGTATACTATGCAACTCGTGCAGCTTTACCAAGTATGATTGAACAACAATCTGGTGATATCATTAACATTTCATCTACAGCAGGACAAAAAGGTGCACCGGTAACAAGTGCATATAGTGCTTCTAAATTTGGTGTTCTTGGCTTAACAGAATCGTTAGCGATGGAAGTTCGTAAGCATAACATTCGTGTAACGGCTTTAACACCAAGTACAGTAGCAACTGATATGGCTGTAGATTTAGGATTAACTGATGGAAATCCGGATAAAGTTATGCAAGCAGAAGATATTGCAGAGTTTATCGTAGCGCAGCTGAAATTAAATAAACGTACATTTATTAAATCAGCAGGACTTTGGTCTACTAATCCGTAAGGGATACATGTATAAACAAAAGAAGGGATATCTATTTTGTAATGAAGTAGATGTCCCTTCTTTATTTTTTGTATACGAGACGGAATTTTCGGTATAATCAAAAGTGAATAGTAGAAATGCATTGAAAAATTGAAGGGATGGTATTTTCATGAGTATGGTTGAGAAATGGACGGCCGTTGATCAATATGTGAGTGATGTATTAATACCGAAAGATTCTATATTAGAAGAAGTTCTTCAAGCAAATGCTACAGCTAATTTACCGGCACATGAAGTATCGCCAACGCAAGGGAAGTTTTTACAACTATTAGTACAAATTCAAGGAGCTCGTAACATTTTAGAAATTGGTACTCTAGGCGGATATAGCACGATATGGCTTGCAAGGGGATTGTCATCGGGAGGACGAGTTGTTACATTGGAAGCAAGTGAAAAGCATGCTGACATTGCGCGTAGCAATATTGAGCGTGCTAGTTTGAATGATAGAATTGAAGTGCGAACAGGATTAGCTTTAGATTCTTTACAGCAAATCGAAAATGAGAAGTATGAACCATTTGACTTTATTTTTATAGACGCTGATAAACAAAATAACCCTGCTTATTTTGAATGGGCACTGAAATTATCACGACCGGGGACTGTAATTATTGGAGATAACGTAGTACGTGAAGGAGAAGTTATTGACAATACTAGTAATGATCCTCGCGTACAAGGGATACGTCGTTTCTATGAGCGAATAGCTGCTGAGCCGCGTGTAAGTGCTACAGCGCTTCAAACGGTCGGTAGTAAAGGGTACGATGGATTTATAATGGTGGTCGTAAAAGAATAACGAAAGGAGATAAATAGAATGAAAAAGATGTTTGGAAAATTATAATATGTATCGTATACAACGCAGTTAGCTCGTGGACCTCCTATATATATCACTATATTTTATATGAAAAAATTGGAGGTTGTGAGTAGATGAGAACTGAAAAAGAAATGTTAGACTTAATTATAAATACAGCAAAAGAGGATGAAAGAATTCGAGCTGTTATCATGAATGGATCGCGTGTGAATCCAAATGTGAAAAGAGACTGTTTTCAAGACTATGATATTATGTATGTTGTAAAAGATATACGCTCTTTTACGTCTAATCATAATTGGATACGTAGATTTGGAGAAATAATGATTGTACAAATGCCAGAAGAAATGTCATTAGTTCCTGCGGACGAAGACGGGAAATTTCCGTATTTAATGCAGTTTATGGATGGGAACCGAATCGATTTAACGTTAGTTCCAGTTGATTTAATAGATATATTTGTAGGGCAAGATAGTTTAAGTAAACTGCTTCTTGATAAAGATGATTGTATGGATGAATTTCCACGAGCAAGCGATAGGGATTACTTAATAAAAAAGCCTACAGAAAAAGAGTTTTTGGATTGCTGTAATGAGTTTTGGTGGTGTAGTACGAATGTGGCAAAAGGAATATGGAGAGAAGAACTTTCTTATGCGAAAGGGATGATTGATGGTCCAGTGCGAGATATGTTCATCGTAATGCTAGAATGGCATATTGGTATGAAAACAGACTTTACAGTTAATGCAGGGAAGTTTGGAAAGCATTTCGAGCAATATATTGAAAAAGATATGTGGGTGCAATTTAAAAGGACATTTTCTAATGCAGAATATGAAAACATATGGGAGTCATTCTTTGTCACGTGTGATTTATTTAGAGAAGTGGCGAATGAAATTGCTAACACATATGGATATCAATATCCGCAAGATGATGATAAAGTGACGAACTATTTAAAACATGTGAAAGCTTTGCCAAAAGATAGTACATCGATTTATTAATAATATAAAGCAGTAAGACTGTCCTAATTAAGGACAGTCTTATTTTTGTTTATGAATAACAATTTCTCTAACAAAGTGCAGATGAATCACATATGAAAATTTAGGGAGGTTTTTTATCATGTATTATTTTTATTCGCCAGAAATGTTTGCTCCATATCAATGGGGACTAGAACGAGATGTTTCGTATGCGTATATGCCATATAACTCATTTTATTATGGAGACTATATAAGCACATTGCCATACGAATATATCCCTCAAAACTATGAAGTACAAATGAAAGCAGATGAGCGTGGATCGTGGACACCATTTTTATGGGTCGAAAAATATGCGTACGCATTTTCAGGACCGTACAATAAAGCGGAAGTCGCTCTTACATTTGATGATGGACCGGATTTAGAATTCACGCCAAGAATATTAGATAAGTTAAAACAACATAATGTAAAAGCTACTTTTTTCCTGCTTGGTGAAAATGCAGAAAAGTTTCCGAATGTAGTGAAGCGTATTGCGAATGAAGGGCATGTAATTGGCAATCATACGTATAGCCATCCAAATTTAGCGAAAGTAAATGAGCCTGAGTACCGTAATCAAATTATAAAGACGGAAGAAATATTAAATCGTTTAATTGGTTATGCACCGAGGTTTATACGTCCGCCGTATGGTGAAATACTTGAAAATCAATTGAAGTGGGCAACTGAGCAAAATTTTATGATTGTACAGTGGAGTGTTGATACGGTTGATTGGAAAGGTGTAAGTGCTGATACGATTACAAATAATGTGTTAGGAAACTCATTTCCGGGTAGTGTCATACTTCAACATTCAACTCCAGGTGGGCATTTGCAAGGATCTGTAGAGGCACTAGACAAAATTATTCCACAGTTAAAAACGAAAGGGGCACGCTTTGTAACACTTCCAAGTATGTTTCAAACATCGAAAGAGAGAAAATAAAGTGGAATTTAATTGAGTCGGGTTTTGTCAATTATCCATTGAGTATAAGCTCTCGTTAATCGGACTTGTACGGGCGAACCATGCCTTTGCAGAAATTTGAGGTAAGATTATTATTGCTCGCACGTAAATAGTAAGATAAAGAATAGGACTCCTGAGTAATGTACGCTGAGAGTCCTATTTTATTTACAAGCTATTATTTTTTAGTAATTCTTTTCCTTGTTCTACAACAAATTCATAGTACGCAAGATCATACGGATAAATATCTTCAAATGTTATCGTAATCGGGTTACTGTTTAAAACTGAAATAGTCGTTAAAGATGAAATCTCTCTTTTTAATAGTTGTAGAAAAGAAGTTGCATGTATTTTCATCATATCGTCTACTTCTTCACCTGGTGCGAATGGAAGTGGCTGGATGACATTGTGAAAATACATATGACAAAACTCGCGATCCGTAAGATTTGAAATTTCATAATCTATTGTAAAGATTCCTTTGTATGCTAAATCAGTCGTTTGAAAGGAAAGTCCTAATTCTTCTTCAATTTCACGAAGACCACCAATTTGTACATCTTCATCATGCATAATATGTCCAGCTGAAGTAATATCCCATATAAGTGGAGCTTCTTTCTTATTTTTAGAGCGTAATTGGAAATATAAAAACATATCTGCATCATCTTTTTCTACAAACCAACAATGAAATGTTTCGTGCCAATCACCGTCACGGTGCGCTTCATCACATAATTTCTTCCCAAGTATGTTTCTTTCAGTATCAAATATAGTTAACCACTCTGCCATTTAAATTCCCCTTTCTGCAAATTTTATTATACAATATTTGTATTGAATTTTGGGAAAATAAAGAAAAAGGGGTCGTTATTAGTGGGAATAGAGGGTAAGGAAATAAAATCGATTATTTCAACAGAGAAGGAATTACGGGAAATATTGGGGCAACCAAGTGAACGAGCTTTAAAAAAAGTTATTTCATCATTAGACCACCATTGCGTAGATTTTCTGTCTAAATCTCCTTTTCTAGTATTATCTACGGCAAATAAATTAGGAGAGTGTGATGCTTCGCCGAGAGGAGATGCACCTGGATTTGTATACGTATTCAATAATAATAAAATTATCATTCCAGAAAGACCAGGCAATCGTCGTATAGACTCCATTTTGAATATTATTTCCAATCCACGTGTAGGATTAATCTTTTTTATTCCAAGTCTTGGGGAGACACTCAGAATAAATGGCCCAGCGTATATTACAAACGACGAAGAAATTTTGCAAGAAATGCAGGTGAATGGACGCAATCCGTTACTTGGAATTGTTGTTGAAATAGAAGAGTGTTATATTCATTGTGCAAAAGCTTTTATTCGTTCTAAGATGTGGGATCCAGAATCTTGGTTGAATAAAAAAGAGTTACCTTCAGCAGCAAAAATGTTGCTAGAGCATGCGAAAGTGAATGCTTCAGAAGAAGATGTTGCACGTTCTTTAGAAGAAAGTTATACGAAAAGATTGTATTGAAAATTTTATTGCTATAATTTTTTCGAGGTGAATATGTACGTGTTTTAGAATGGAATATTTATATATGAACCGTTGATTTACAAACTGGAGAAATAACCAAATAGGTAAATTGAGTGGCAGTTACATAATGCTATTGTGAAATACAATAAAAAAATGTCTTGAAAATAGTTAGGAAAAATAGGCTTGCTTTTTAAAAAATTGATAACTATAATAAGTTAACAAATAGACATGAACGAAAAAGTAATGATAAGGACACGAAATCATTTTTACGGTTTACAGAGAGGGAAGTCAAGGGTGTGAGCTTCCTAACACGAGAAATGGT